>JAUWIQ010000331.1 GCA_030605285.1 Planctomycetota bacterium | reverse complement strand
TCTGCAGCCTGAGTGGTTTCAAAACAGACCCCACTGCGGGCCGCGTGGGTCCCCAAGGCGGCAAATCCAGGGCGTGGGAGGAGTCCGAAAATTCCCCGGCTCTCTCAGTGACAATACCCAAGGCGGCCACCCGCGGTTTGCCCAATCCAACAGCGACTCGCCGCAATGCTGCCATTGCCTGCAGGGCTCAAACCGAGGCTCGGCAGTCGCGCGCCTGTTTTTTCCACAGAATCGGAAAATTCCACAAGTTTCTCCCAGCTTAACACGATAGATATCCCTAGCGGCGAGACAGCCTGTCGGCGTCCGCTGGAAATGACAACGCTTTGCAAGGGACTGATTTTATGTCAATGAAGGTCTTTTCCGCTGGCGGCCTCCTCATGGGACTGTTGGCGCTTACCGCGCTCCCCGGATGTGTAACGACCCAAGGTCCCTATCTCGGCTTTGCGGGAATCCCGATTCCAATCAGTCCTTATTGGCAAAAAGAGAAAGAAAACGAACACTGGGTCCACGAACGGTACGGAAGAGCCCCGATCCTCGGCCCGCTCACCGCCGATGGACCCGACATCGGCATGGATCCGCCGAGCGACGATCAGGTCTTTCGCAAGTTTCTCAAAATCAAGAAGGTCGAGGGGAACTGGCCGCTGCTTTACACGATCCAGGTCAACGACGTCCGTATCGTCAAGGAAAAGATTTCCGATTATATCGATCCACCGCGAGTTTACCCATTACTCGGCCCAGCCCAACTTCACCACGTCCACTACAAATGCACCGTGTATTATAACGAAAAGATTCGCGTTGGATGGCCGATACCACATACATTGCGTGACGATGATGCAGCGGAAGTGATCTATATCGACAAAGACCACCTCCACATGGTTGGCAACGTGAATACTGGGCCTGAAGCAAACTACTAACACTGCTGGCAGTCAGGTCTGACACGACTCACACTCGCCCAGGGATGATGACTTTGGCCGCGTAACCGCGAACCGGGTCGCTCCCTGGGCTTTCGGGTGTTATGGGCAGTAGTTCAGGCCAAGTTTTTTGCTCCCCCCATCCGACACGGATCCTGCCAAAGAAAAATTACTCCAACGACGGAAACCAGGCCGATGCGACTAGGGATGGTCCTCGCCGTGCTATTATTACTTCTGGTGGCGAACCCGCCCTCTGCAGTGGGTGCCGCAAGCGGTGATGATCAATACACCCTTGCGGCCAATCACTATGCCCACCGGCGGTGGGACTTGGCCGCGCTTGAATTTCAAAATCTGCTCCAGGATCACCCGGGGCATCCCCAGCGGGCAGAGGCACTCTTCTACAGGGGCGAATCGCTTTTACAACTCGCCCGGTATGAGGAGGCGACTGAGAGTTTCGCTGCGTTCTTAATACAGCTGCCCGATCACGTTCGAGCCGAGCAAGCAAGGTTTCGCCAGGGGGAAGCCTCTTATCTGGCAGCCGATTATACCCAGGCCGAGCAGTGCTTTGAGTCCTTTCTCGACCAGCACGACGACGACCCTCAAGCATCCCTTGCCCGAGCCTACCTCGGTGGAGCAACCTTGGCGCTCGCGGAACTCGAGAAGACCCCTGAAAAGGAAGATCTGGCGCGGGCGGCAAAATTCTTCCGGCAGTCGCTCGATGCCGATGCCGAGGGCCCACTAGCGGAAATCTGCCGGTTCGGTATTGCACGGAGTGAGCACCTCAGGGGGCTCCATGAAAGTGCCTCGGCGGAGTACGCGCGCTTACGCGACTCGGACGATGCGTCGCTCTCTGCCCAGTCCCATTACTACCTTGGTGATATCCAGTCTGCGGCAGGCCAACACAAGGCAGCGAGTAAAACCTACGAAGCGCTGATCGCCTCGGAGGCCCCGGCCCGCTGGACCAACGCGGTCCTCGGTCTCGCCGTATTCGAGCACGCTGCGGCAGGAAATTTCGACGCCGCGAGGAAAGCCTTGGACCGCTGGCAGGCGCGCACGGCAGGGCCACTCGACCGGCATCTTCTACAGCAGACGGCGCGACTGGCACGCGAAACCCAACAAACCGAGTGGGCCATTGCACTCTACCAAATTCTCGCCGAGACGGCGACAGAACCGGCGGCGGGAGCCGACTCCCTGGAGGAAGTTGCTCAGACCCAGATGGAAGCGGGTCAACACGCCGCGGCGGAAGCAACCCTCAAAAAACTGATCGAAAAAACGAACGGTGATTGCCGCACCGCAGCGGCTACATTCTTGCTGGCGAAAACTCAGGAGCAGCTCTCCCGTCCGGCGGCCGCCCTCGCGTCCTACCTCGCGATTGAGCGGCAGTGGGCCGCCTGCGCGACCGCCACGCAGGCGACACGTGAGGCCGCACGTCTGCTCGTCGCAGAGGGCGAACCGGAACGTGCGGCGGAACTTTATGCTCGGCTCGCCACGGGCGAGCTCTCGGCAGAGGAAACTGCCAGTGCACTCTACTCCTGGGCCTGGGTCCTTGCGGATTTGGGTCGGAGCGACGAGGCCGCAGATAAATTTTTGCGCCTGCATGAGCAACACGCAGAGTCTGCCTACTGGGACGACGCCACCTACCGTCTGGCCGAGTCGTTACTCCAGCGTGGGAAACCGGAGGATGCTCGGGAGTTGCTTGCCAAACTTCTAACCGGCGAGATGACAACGGAGTTGCAGGCCCATGCACTTTACCTCGATGGCCGCGCAGCCGGCAGCATGCGCAACTGGGATTCGATGCAGCAGACCCTAACACAACTTCTTGCGGAGTTCCCCAGCTCTCCACTACAGCAACCGGCCTCCTTTTGGCGGGCCGAAGCGGCCTATCAAGCCGCCCAGTACGAACGGGCACAAACCCTTTTCGCCGCCCTTTCCCCCGAGAAGCAAAACAGAGCCGAGGCGGCAACAACCCGCTTGCGGAGGGCTCAGCTGGCGGCTACCCGCAACGATTGGGACGCAGCTCGTACAATTGCAGAGCGACTTCAGGCCGAACCGATCTCGCCCGCACACCAGGATGAACTCTATTATCTGCTCGGTCGCTGCCAAATCGCGGACGCCGAGTTCGACCGTGCGCGGACCTCTTTCCGCCGTGCCTCCCAAAAGGACCGTGCGACAAAAACAGAAACTGCGGCCATGGCGCAATGGATGATTGGAGAATCGTTCATGCACCAGGAAAATTACCAAGCCGCCGTGCCAGAATATTTCCGGGTGGTTTCGCTCTACCCGTTTCCCCGCTGGCAGGCCACCGCCATGTTTCAGGCGGCTAAATGCTATGAACGGCTCAATCGTCACCCTGAAGCGGCCGAGCTCTACCGGCAGCTTCAAAAGGACTATCCCACTTCCGAATTCGTCAAACAGGCATCCCAACGACTGCAGACCATGCCCCCTGCAGCCGCTGAGAAGGCAAAATAACGAGGACTACCCATGATGTCACGAATCGATGCACCTCGAACTCATTTTTCGCTCTGCACGTCTGCCACGTTGGCTGCGGGCCGCGCGCGTTTTCTGCTGGCAGCGATGCTGCTCACAACGTGCTTCGCGGTCACGACCACAAGCACGACCGAATTCGCTGCGGC
>JAUWIQ010000072.1 GCA_030605285.1 Planctomycetota bacterium | reverse complement strand
TCCAGACTGGCACCCAATGTCGCTCCAGTCGTAGCCTGCACGAGGCACACAAGTTTATCACGGAGGGTAAGCTTGGCGCGATCCAGTACGCGGTCGGGACCTGTTACAACGCACGCAAAGGAATCGGAGTACTTGAGCGGCCACTGCAAATACCCGCCCACATCGATTACGCCCTTTGGTGTGGCCCGGCGGCCAAAGTGGATCTCTACCGACCACGCTTGCATTACGATTGGCACTGGGATTTCAACACAGGCAACGGCGATATGGGGAACCAGGGGATCCATCAGATGGATTTAGCCCGTTGGTTTTTGGGCGAGGAGACTCTGTCTCCTTTTGTTCTAAGTGTGGGTGGACGAGTTGGCTATGAAGACGCTGGCGACACCCCGAACACACAGACTGTGATCCACAATTACGCCAAAGCCCCGCTCATTTTCGAGACCCGTGGCCTCCCAAAGCGGGATACCGATTGGAGTACAGGGATGGATAACTATCGTGGCTCTGGCGTCGGGGTGGTGGTGCAGTGCGAGCAAGGCAGCCTGTTGATCCCGACTTATACCAATGCGATCGCCTACGATTCCGATGGCAACGTCATCCAGAAATGGAGTGGCGGGGGCAATCATTATGCCAACTTCCTCACCGCCGTTCGGAGTCGCAACGCGGCGGACCTCAACGCCGATATCCTGGAGGGACATCTCTCGAGCGCACTCTGTCACACGGGCGGGATTTCGCATCAGCTCGGTAGCAAGATGCCAAGCCACAGCATTGTCGAAGCGGTGAGTGAATCCCAAGCTGCGGGCCCGCTGTTTTCCGAATCCTTGGAGCGGATGGCGCGCCATCTGGACGCCAACAAAATCGATATTGACGAGGCGACGCTGACATTGGGCACCCCGCTGGAGATGGACGCCGCTGCGGAGCAGTTTATCGGCAACCAAGTCGCCAACCGCAGTTTGACCCGAGCGTACCGTGAACCATTCGTGGTTCCCGACCTCAGTCTCTGAGATCTGTAAATTATTCCTGCTCGGCTAAGTAGAGCATACGGCCACATGCCTTGCAGATCACCACCTTTTTCATGGCGAGCAGATTGACCATGTTGGGGGTGATCTGCTGATAGCAGCCGATACAGATATCACCCTCCACAGCCGCCATCGAATCCTCATGGCGTGTCCGCACGATGCGATCGTAATCAGTACGGACCTCATCCGGGAGATGCATTTCTGTCTCCGCGAGTTCCGATTTCAATTGGGCGATTGATAGCTTGTGAGCTTGTTCCTCTTCAGAAACGGATTGTTTCGCGTCAGCAAGAAATGTTGCCCCCTTAGAAACTTCGCCCTCGGCTTCCGTGACGACCCGTGCCAGTTGTTCACTCCGGTCCATTGCCTCAAGAATTTCATCTTCGAGTACGCTGTTTGCCATCTCGGCGGCGGCAATCTGTTCGCTTAAAGCCTGATATTCCCGGTTACTTGAACAGGCGTTCAATTTACCTTTCAGCTCCGAGATTTTGTTTTCCGCAGTTTGTAATAAGAGTTGTTTGCTGTCGGTGGCCATGCGAAGCTGGGTGGCGTTTTCTTTGGCCAGCGCCTTTTCGTTTTCTAATTTTGAAAACTGTGCTTCGTGGGCCATGACACGCTGAGGCCCCGCCTCGAGTCGTTCACGTCGGTCCGTCAATTGTTTATGAATGCGGTGAAGTTGACTCATGGTTTCCGTCGTCGCAGTCATGGTGTGATCATCCTCTGGTTCTAGGGGCATGTTGTGAGTATGTGGAACGATCTATGCGCCTATAAAAAAAGGCCGCTGGTGAGAACACCAGCGGCCCGGGAAATAAGCCGGTGCAATTCACGCGGCGGCTGAAAGAAATCCTTCAAGCCGTCCGCTGCGGACAGGATTCTGAAGCTTGCGTAGAGCTTTAGCCTCGATCTGCCGCACACGCTCGCGCGTGACTCGAAAGATTCGGCCCACCTCCTCGAGCGTATAGGTGTAGCCATCATCGAGTCCGTACCGCAAACGAATGATTTCTCCCTCGCGGTAGGTGAGCGTTTTAAGCAACCCCTCGATTTGTTCTCGCAGTAATCCATGATTTGCGGATCGCAGAGGATTCTCAAAAGTAGCATCTTCGATCAATTCGCCGAAGCTATTATCTTCGCTTTCTCCGACCGGTCGGTCAAGGCTTACCGGATGACGGCCAATATCAAGGACGCGACGGGTTTCCTCAAGCGTTACGCCGGCTGCCTGAGCTGTTTCCTCAGTGGTCGGAATCCGACCCATGTCCTGCTCCAGATTTTTCGCTACCCGGCGGAGGCGGCTGAGCACGTCGATCATGTGTACCGGGATCCGAATCGTACGTCCCTGGTCGGCAATCGCTCGGGTAATCGCCTGCCGGATCCACCACGTAGCATAGGTTGAAAATTTATATCCCCGCCGATATTCGTATTTATCGACTGCCCGCATCAGGCCCGTGTTGCCCTCCTGAATGAGATCCAGGAAGCTCAAACCACGGTTGCGATACTTCTTGGCGATTGAAACAACCAACCGCAGGTTGCTCCCGGAGAGCTGCCGCTTGACGGCTTCATAATCGTCGTGAAGTCTTTGGACCTTCTGGATTCGCTGTGTCAGGCTTCGCGGGCTTTCCTGAGTTTGCATCATTAAGCGATGCAACTCTTTTCGATATACCCTTGTTTGCTTGCTCAGCAGTGGATTGCCGCGAGATTGCCGAATGAGTGAGCGCAGTTCATTCATTCGTTGTGCAAATTTACACAACTGACTGATCAGTGGCTGGATTCGCCGGGAGCGGAGGCTAAGTTCCTCCACCAGAATCAAAGCCTTCCGCCGCTGGCGCAAAAACCGGCGGCGAGCGGACAGCCATTCGTGCCGATGGGTCTGGCGACTAAGGAGCTTTGCAAAATCTTGCTGATTGCATGCGTAGATGCGAGGCAGGGTAGGAAGATTGTGGGGCATGCGGTTTTGCACCTGCTCTTTGGTGAGGTTTTCGGTCAAGGACACCTTAATCGTGCGATCGAATGGCAAATCGCCACGATGCACTTTTTCGAGTGTTGTAATGGTCGCCTGCAGGGCATAACCGCAAGAAAGTAGCGCACGCCGAAAGGATCGACGGGTTATTTCAATTTTCTTGGCGAGTGCGATCTCCTCCTCCCGTTCGAGCAGCGGTATTTCCGCCATTTGCGTCAGGTACATCCGAATCGGATCCTGATTGCCGCGCGTAGCTTCTATCGGAGGCAATTCCAGCGTGGGGAGGAGATCCTCCTCGTTTTCTTCATCGAGCTCCGCAATCGCAGCGAGGCCAGCGCGAGAGGCTGGCGGTTTGCTGAGGAGTTCGATGCCATGATCTTCAATCGCAACCAAAAGCTGATCGACGGGTTCGGCGCCGATATCTTCATCCGGAAGATAGCTGGTCACGTTGTCGTAGGTAAGAAATCCTTGGGCTTTTCCCTTGGAAATAAGATCTGTCAGTGTGGGGGTCTGCGGGTCCACTATCAACCTCCTCCCGCGCTTCCTGCGCGATAAGAGTTATCTATTCCGCCGAATATCGATTCCCATCCGTGAGTTCCGAAATATCCGACTGCTATTCCTCCCGTTGCCGGGAGCGTTGTTGTTCGACGAGATCCTGGAGGATTTCAACCTCTCGTTGCTCATCGAATCGCTTCTCCTTAAGGGCTGCCGTTGTCTGCTGATGGTTCCGCTTTTCATTTCTTAGCTGGAAGCTCAAAAGCAGGTCAGGCAACTGCTCCGCGAGATCGCTACCGCCGCGATCTCGACCTCCCTCATCTAATTGAACGAGGAGGTTTTTCATTGCCGGATCGTCAAATTCGAGAACGAGTCGACCAAAATCGGGGCTTTCGCCGGCAGAGGACAACTCGCAAAGGTGGCTAAATATCTGCCGACAAACGGGATCTGCCAATGGATCGGGCCCAATCGATTCGACAACTCGAGAAATTGCCTTCGGCTCCTGGAGGAGGATCTCTAGAAGCTCTCGCTCCCAGGGATCATTGATTCGTAGCGGAGCGTTGAGAGGATCGCCGCCCCGCTGGGGGGCGAAACGCCGTGCGGATTTCCGCAGTGCTACCATGCGGCCCCTTACCGTTTCCTCCGGCACATGAAACTCGCGGGCCAGTCTCGCCAGAAATTGATCTTCACGAAGCTTGGTTTCGATCTGGCCGCCAGTTCGCAACGGAGGCGCTTGGGCCAACGTCGCGAGGATTTCTTCCAAGGCCCGATTGGCGTCGTGCGAACCGCTGTCCATTTGCACGCCCTCCGTGGCAACCCGCAGTTTGTGGTCCAGGGCGTCCAGGGCAACGTCGAGTTGCTCGCGAAAGGCATCGGCACCTCGTTGGAGGATAAAGTCGCAGGGGTCGAGCCCATCGGGAAGCGTAAGCACACGCAAGTCAAGTTGCCCCGCGATAAACAGGTTGAGGATTTCATTGGCGCGTTTCTTCCCAGCGGCATCTCCATCGAGTACAAGCGTAACGCGGTCGGCATAGCGACTCAGGAGTCGTACGTGACGATCGCCAAGGGCGGTACCAAGGACCGCGAGGGATTCGTGAAATCCAAACTGGTGGGCAATCACACAGTCGGTATAACCCTCCATCACGATGGCATGGCGGATTTTGTTTCGTGCGGAGATGGTGTCTCGTGCCAGATCGAGACCGTAGAGTTGATTGCTTTTTGAAAAAAGAGGCGTCTCCGGCGTATTGATGTACTTTGCTGTTTTCTGATCCTCAAACTCGGGGAGGATACGGCCTCCCATGGCGATAGGACGGTTTTGTGTATCGCGTATCGAAAATAACACGCGGCCCTTGAATCGGTCATAGTGTCGCCCTGTGCGACTGGAGGTTGCAAGCAGCCCGATTTTTATCAGGTTGCTTAGGGAGATCTCTGAATCCTTGGCCCGGCGTACGAGCCAATCCCATTCATTGGGTGCAAATCCCAGATGGAAGTGTCGAATACTTTCTGCCGTTACCCCGCGCTGCTGAAGATAATTCCGGGCGGGCTCGCCTAATGGATCGGATGTCAAGCAACGATGTAACTCCGCTTCCGCCCAAGCGGCAACGTCGTAGAGATTTTTTTTGCTGTCTGCGGCTAAACGAGAACTCGAGGTTGGTTTCAGTGGGATGCCAGCCCGGTCGGCGAGCATTGCCATCGCTTCGGGAAAAGTAATTCCTTCGCGATGCATGATGAAGCTGAAGACATCACCACCAATGTCACAGACCCAACACTTCCAGCTCTGTCGTTCGGGATTGACGTGTAGGCTTGGATTGGTGTCGTCGTGCCAAGGGCAGAGGGCCTTGTAATTGCGCCCTTCTCGACTCAGAGTGAGATATTGGCCGACCAGTTCGACGATGTCCGTCGCCTGACGAACCTGTTCCTTACTGTCTGCCGTCGATGTCGTGGACACCGTCCGCTCCTGTGACGCTTACCTAATCAAGGAAGACGCGCAAACAAAGCGCCACAGTCGCAGGTCTTCCTTGACCCTCCTAATTAACTCGACACATCTTGCGGGGAGCCGAGTACTGTCTCCCAGACAGCGGGCGGATTATACGACGATCGCCTGCGCGGGTCAACGCGAACAGTCGGACAAATGCCAAGAGGCCTTCCGACCAAACGCTAGCAGAACAATTATCCCCTAAAACATGCAGAACTCAAGCCACTACGCCCTGCATGGGCAGCTAGCAGGCCTTGGGGTCGAGATCTGGGGCGGGACTGTGGAACTCAACGCAATCTCCGCGGCAGGCGACCTACCTGGACCTCAGTCGTGAGCGATTGCTCGCCGCGGAGCAGTCTCACCGCCACGGCCTTTCCTGCGGATGTTTGGGCCACCCAATGGCTCAGTTGCCGCGGGTTCTCGATCGCTTTTCCTGCCCATTGCCTGACCACATCCCCTGGCCGGATACCGGCCTTTTCGGCCGGCGAGTCCTCCATGACGTAGATCACCACGGCACCCGACCGATCTGCGGTGCGAAGGTCCGATTTGGAACGTGCCGCGAGGCGCACGCCGAGCCAGCCACGGGCAATCTCGCCATTTTCTTTCAGCCGTAGAAACACATCACGGGCCATATTGCTGGGGATTGCAAAGCTGACGCCGCGGTACGTGTCGCCGACGATTGCCGTATTGATACCGACCAACTCACCTTGGGCGTTGACCAGGGCCCCACCACTGTTACCAGGGTTTACCGCCGCATCCGTTTGCAGCAGTTCCTGATGACGCGTTTGCCCGATACCATCGCGGCCGACAGCACTTACGATTCCAAAGCTCACGCTATTGTCCAGGCCCCAGGGGCTACCGATGGCCCAGACCGGGTCACCCTGAGCCAGTTCGTTGCTATCGCCCCAAGTAGCTGCCAGCAATCCATCTGCTTGGATTTTGAGGACCGCCAAGTCGGTATATTCATCGACCCCTACCAGTTCGGCGACGGCATGACGGTTCTCGTCAAGATGCACAACCATTTTTGTCGCCCCATTAATCACATGAAAATTTGTAAGTACATATCCCTCCGCATCGACGATGACTCCCGAACCCTGCCCCGCCGCGTAGGGCGCTTTGTGTGCGGAAAGTGGCAGTCGTGCGCTGCCCGCCTCGCCACGGGTCCTGCGGATACTGATATCAACGACACTCTGCTGGATCGCTTTAGCCACCAAGCGGGAAGTGGCCGCGAACGTGGTTGGGGTGAGTTCCTGGAGTGAGTCACGTGCCGCCTGCTGGCGGCCTCGAGCGAGATGATAACTGATTTTCTCAAGATAGGGTGGTGCAACCAGCATCACCAACAGGACGATGAGTACCAGCAGTAGGCGGGGCACGATTCGCAGCGAAAAAGGCATCTCGGCTTGACCGCTGCCCTGCGACGCGCTGGGAATGGGTGTGGCGGAAGGGGATTGTTGGATTGCCTGTTTGGGGCCTTCGTGTTCTCCGCTGGGTTGCAGTTGGCCCGGGCCCCAATCCGCAGATTCTGAATCCTCTGACGGGCGCATGCGGGAACTCGTTTGGGCAAAATAATAAAATGATGCGTGGGTCGACTGGCGATCCAAGCGGCTGCCGAACATACTCCATTATACCCGATCCGGGTGTCTGTTCACGTGCTAAAAAATCGCGAGGGAGTGACAGGCAATTTGCAAACTCTGCAGCTCCTGTGAACCCCCTACGGCGGCTTTGTATTAAAATGAACCCCCTTGGTCCCTCCCGCTATTTTGATCTGCCCATTGCGTTGGATGCGGATGGGTTGATTCGTGTGGGAGGCGAGCTCTCCCCGGAGTGGTTGTTGGATGCCTACACCCATGGCATCTTCCCTTGGCCCCTGGTGGAGGAGTACGAATTGCTGGCATGGTGGTCGCCGGATCCCAGGGCAATTATTGAATTGGATGCGATCCATGTTCCCAGACGGCTTGCCCGCCGCTGCCGCTCGGGAGAATTTGTGCTGACCTGCAATCGCGATTTTCCCCAGGTGATTCACCGCTGCGCTACTGTCCAGGATCGCACTGGCAAGACCTGGCTGACGAAAGCAATGATCGATGCGTACATCGCTCTGCATGAAATGGGCAATGCGCACAGCGTGGAGGCCTGGCACGACGGGGAACTGGCAGGAGGTATTTACGGGGTCGCATGGGGAGGCATGTTTGCCGCCGAATCCAAATTCTACCTCCGGCGCGATGCCTCGAAGGTTGCCCTGCTGCAGCTGATGCGGCATCTTGCAGCCCGGGGCTTTGTCCTCTTGGACATCCAACAGTTTACACCCCACAGCGGACGTCTGGGTGCGCGCACGATTCGCCGCCAGGAATTTCTCAGGCGGCTTGCCGCGGCACTCGCACTGCCGGTGACATTCGGGGAGACCCTCGAGGGACAGGCATGACGAAGCGGGCTCCGCTTGGCGGCTTATTGGTTCCGTAGGTGCAGCCGCAAAAGGTTGAGTGCCTGTTTGGCAGCTCGATCCCGCAGGTGGCCCGGATGGCCCGCGGTGCTACCGGTTTTCAGCAGCACAGAATCCGCGCTCGCGAGTGCGTAATGGAATTCTCCCGTTTCGTCGAGCGCGGGTTCAGGAATCGGACCGAGGGCGATGGCAAAATCGGCTCCAAACT
>JAUWIQ010000373.1 GCA_030605285.1 Planctomycetota bacterium | reverse complement strand
TCTGGACGAGCGATGCCCGAACGATTTCCCGTTGCGGCTCGTGCCGTATTGCCAGTGGATGTCGGTCCGGCTGCAACACCGACCGCCCCTCGGATGTCCTTTTGGGTGATTCGACCATCGGGACCCGTGCCTCGAACGAGACCAAGGTCAACCCCCAACTCGCGCGCGTAGCGGCGGATGGCTGGACTGGCTGCCGATTGGTGTGCCGTATCGGCTGGTGCCTGGCCAGAGTGCGGAAGCGGCTGATTTGGACTCCGCCTTGGCATCGTCGCTGGAGGGTTGCCCAATGCTTCTTCCCCCATGCCTGGGGCATCGACCGCAGTCGCGGCGGGCGGATTCTCGGTTACCTCAGGTGGAGGTGGGTCGGTTTGCAGCAAACTCTGTGGTCCACTCTCGCGGGCGACTTCTTGAATCTCTACCGCTTCCTCAGCTTCGGTGGCTTCGGCAACTTGCGGATCGCCGCCTGTTTCCAGAGTGATGAGCGCTGCTCCAATCGCAACGGTCTCTCCCACTTGAACATGGACTTCCGCTACCCGACCGGCTTGAGTTGAGGGAATTTCCGCGACCGCTTTTTCGGTCTCTAGTTCAACGATCCCCTGCTCTGCTTCAACGACGTCACCCACCGCAACAAGTACGTTTAGTACATCTCCAGAGTCGAGTCCATCGCCCAGATCAGGGACTTTTACTTCAATAGACATAGGCAGTGTAACGCAGGATGTTATTGGCTTCGTAACGTGCTCGTTCGCTTTCCATTATAACCCGTATCGATCAGGCAAAATACGGATCAATCTTGTCGCGATCATACTCGAAGCTCTTGATGGCCTCCTCGACAGTTTTGCGAGGAACTTTGCCGAGAAGCGATAACTTGTAGAGAGTTGCAATCACAATACTTTCAGCGTCCACCTCAAAATGCCTGCGGAGTGCTTCCCGCGTTTCACTTCTTCCCATTCCATCGGTTCCCAGCGTGTAGAGCCCACCTGGAATCCAGGGGCTGATTTGTTCGCTCACGGCGCGGACATAATCGGAGGAGGATATGAAGGGCCCTTCGATATCGGCAACGAGGTTTTCCAAATAACTCGTTTTGGTTTTCTTTGTTGGATGCAGTCGATTAAATCGCGCCGTCGCTTGTGCATCACGGGCCAATTCCGTGTAACTTGTGACACTCCAAACGGTACTGGAAATACCAAATTTTTCGGCGAGCAACTCCTGCGCGGTAAGACTACTATTAAGAATAGCACCGCTACCGAGCAGTTGAACATGATGCTCAGCGCCATCAATAACCTCTATTTTTAATTTGTACATGCCACGGATAATGCCCTCGGTAACTCGAGAGGGGTCTTCCATGGCAGGCATCACGTAATTGTCGTTTTCACATGTGATGTAATAGATTGCATCCTCGTTGTCCTGATACATCTTCTTCATGCCATCCATGACGATCACCGAAATTTCATATGCGTATGCAGGATCGTAAGACCGCACAGTCGGAAATGCGATCGCATTTAACAAGCTATGGCCATCCTGCTGTTGAAGTCCTTCACCATTCAGAGTGGTTCGACCTGCAGTTCCCCCGATCATAAAACCGCGCGTTCGAGCATCCGCGGCACACCAGATGAGATCGCCAATCCGTTGAAATCCAAACATGGGATAATAAATAAAGAACGGAATCATCGGCTCACCGTGGGAGGAATAAGAGGTTCCCGCGGCAATAAAGGAAGCCATACTCCCTGCCTCAGTAATTCCCTCTTCAAGGATTTGTCCATCCTTTGCTTCTTTGTAGTAAAGCAACTGCTCTGAATCGACCGGTTCATATAACTGTCCCGAGTGCGCATAGATGCCGCACTGGCGAAAGAGTCCCTCCATGCCAAATGTCCGCGACTCGTCAGGAACGATAGGCACAATCCGCTTTCCAATATTTTTGTCCCGCAGTAGTTTGCTCAGCAGGCGAACAAATGCCATCGTGGTCGACATCGGTTTACCCTTACTGCCGCCGAGGAATTCGTCATAGCCTTTGAGTGTCGGTGTTTTCAGCGCTATCTTCGTCTGGCTTCGTGCGGGGAGGTATCCTCCGAGTGCCTCGCGTCGTTCACGAAGATATTGCAATTCCGGGCTATCATCGGCTGGTTTATAGAAAGGCGCATTGGCAACATCGTCATCTGAAATTGGAATTCCAAAACGACTCCGAAATTCGCGAAGCTCTTCCTCATTCAGCTTTTTCTGATTGTGCGAGATATTTCGGCCTTCACCGGCCTCGCCGAGACCATAGCCTTTGATTGTTTTTGCAAGGATTACCGTTGGTTTGCCATGGAATTCAATGGCTGCCTTGTATGCCGCGTAAACTTTTTCCGGATCGTGTCCACCACGGCGAAGTTTTACAAGTCTTTCATCGGAATAGTTTTTGACCATTTCCAATAACTCGGGATACTTGCCGAAAAAGTGTTTGCGAATGTAGGCGCCACCCGCGACCTTGTACTTCTGATACTCTCCGTCAAAGACTTCCATCATTCTTTTCGCAAGAAGTCCCTGCCGATCTTTTTCAAAGAGAAGATCCCAGTCATCACCCCAGAGAACTTTTATTACATTCCAACCGGCACCACGAAAAGCAGCTTCCAGCTCTTGGATGATTTTTCCGTTACCGCGTACCGGTCCGTCGAGTCGCTGTAAATTGCAATTGATCACAAAGGTCAGGTTATCTAGCTTTTCTCGCACAGCCAGACCAATCGCTCCGAGCGTTTCCGGTTCGTCGCACTCGCCATCTCCCAGGAAAGCCCAAACTCTGTTCTGGCTGGTGTCTTTAAGGCCACGATCCTGCAGATACTGATTGAAACGGGCTTGATAGATTGCCATGATCGGCGCAAGGCCCATCGAAACCGTGGGATATTCCCAGAAGTCGGGCATCAGCCAAGGATGCGGATAGGAGGAGAGTCCCGGCGACTGCCGCAGTTCTCGCCGAAAATTAACCAAATTTTCTTCAGTGAGCCGACCTTCGAGGAAGGCCCTGGCGTAAATCCCTGGCGAGGCATGTCCCTGGAAGTAAACCCGATCACCTTGGAAATCGCCATAATTTCCGCGGAGAAAGTGATTCAACGCGACCTCGTAGAGAGTGGCGCTGGAGGCATACGTCGAAATATGTCCCCCAATGCCAGCGGAAACCCGATTCGCTCGGGTGACCATCGCCATGGCATTCCAGCGAATAATACTTTTTATCCGCCGTTCGATTTCACGGTTGCCCGGATAGACGGGCTGTTTCTCGACCGGAATGGTGTTGAGGTAGGGTGTATTGGCCGTAAAGGGGAGTTCGATTCCTTCGCG
>JAUWIQ010000221.1 GCA_030605285.1 Planctomycetota bacterium | reverse complement strand
TACCGCCGATCGCGGCCTGCAGGAGGAGATGAGCCTTGGCGGCGAGAATGTTTCCTTCGCCCAACAAGGCCCTGCCAAGCATGCCGATCGCTTCGTAGACACGCGTCGGCATCTGCTCTTCGACGGAGGCGAGCGCAGCTTGCAATACCAGCACGGCTTGCGCTGTTTGTCCGCTCGAGGCCGCTTGGATCGCGCGCTCTGCAAGCATCACGGGATTGCCTGGATGTTTCGACTCAAAAAGTTCCAATGTTTCTTCGAGCGGTTCTTGTTGCTGCATTTCGGAATGCAAAAGTGCCTTGATCGCCAGCAGACAGGCGCGGTCGGGATATTTCTTGAGCGTGTTCTCAATATGTTCGAGGCAGGCCAGCCGTTGGTCTCCTTCGAGCATCCGCTGGATACCCTCCAGTTCACCCAGCAGGTCCTCGCAGCAGAACTTAATTTTTTTGCCAGTGCCTCCTGGACAAGGCATGTATCGGTCGAGGGTCATGGTCGGTAGGGGGTTGGAGAATGTGGAATGAAGATCGGTGTTTGCCTGCTGCGGTTGATCGCGAGTCCCTGGGGTTAGGCGCGATCGGCAACCGCGGACCGAGGCGATACGGACAGCATAAGTTCTGGTGGGGGCGATACACAACGGTCCCATTGGCATTGTGGTGTAAACCCCTGTCAACAAAGAGTTAATTGTCCTTGTTTGGCTGTTTGTCATTTCACCCCCCCGGAAAATTCCGTCGCGCAGCGCTCCTGAAAATCCCCTGGGGATCTCAATCAGGGGTCATGGGGATTTTAGGTGCTTCAGGAAAGTAAGACAGATTTTTCCGGATTTATCGATTATTCCTGTTGAGATCCGCAGTTGGAGGACGATCATCCCGTTTAAAGGTATGGCTATCCATGTGCCGCGTAGCAGCGGCTCACGTATCACCTCTGCTCGAGGGGGGCCAGGTGGTGCTGAGAGGGTATTGTTTTGTATCGATTCCTGCCCCCACTTCTGGCAATTTTGATCGTCGTCGCCTGGGACGGCAGCAATAGCCATGCGCAAGATTACTGGCAGCTTGCCCTGGAGGATCTCCCGCCACTCGATTTTCCGGACGCGGCCACTGGGGGGGCTAAGAAATCAACCGCTGCCAGTCAACCGTTGCCGAGTCCCACACCCTCGGTGGGAGGCCTGCGTCCTGAAGATGTACAAGACATCGATGATGCCCCAGCCAACGAAGGTAGTCCGAGTGCTAGCAACCGTGACACCGGCACGAGCAACCGTGAAGGGCAACCCGGCCCCGCTACTGACGGCACGGGAGTCGATCTCAGCGAACTCGATGGCACGGCTCAAGACCCGTTGTTTGCAGGCACGGAAAATTTTCAGATCCGCGATTTTTTGGCCCCGGTATTTAGCAGCGGGGACTGGTACCAACGGGGCCATACCTACGTCCATGCAGCGGCTCACGGTCTTTGGCGATCGGCTGGAAAACCCAAATTACTTGCCCGGGATTTATCGAGCGTGCTAACGGGTGTTACACTGGGGGGGCAGGTTACGGATATCTCGACTCGTCATGCGGGTTTTCGTTTTGAACCCGGACTGGGACTTACGATCGGCCGCTACCTGGGACGCGATTCGTTCAACCGGGACGCTAGTGTGGAGTTTGGCTTCGTAGGATTCCTGGACTGGCAGACAACCCATGTGATCGATAGTGCCTCCGACAACGGACTTTTCACCGCACTCAACAAGGATGGACCGGGTGGGAGTGGCACAATTAAGGGTCCTTTGGGTGCCAACATTCCCGTCGGATTCGTTTTGATCCCCGGCTTTGACCTTGTGGATCAGCAAGAGTTTCACTATTCGAGCGATTTCAATAGTTTTGAATTCAATGTCCGACTTTCCCACCGTCTTGGTCGGGATCGCATGGTGGCGATGCCCGATGGAACTTGGTCTCGACAGTTGGCCAGTGGTGGCATACCATCGTTTTTCGCGGGGTTGCGATATGTCCGGATTGAGGAACGCTTGCTGTGGCTGAGTGAAGAAATTCATGGTGGTACGAATGGCAAGGGGAGCTACGATATCCAAACGCACAACGCCCTGGTAGGTTTTCAGTTTGGTGGCAACTACAAATGGGTGACCAAGAACTGGAGTGCTGGGGCAGCCGGTAAGGTGGGTGCTTACGTCAATTTTGCGGACTCAAAACGGGTGGTTCATGGGGAGGGGGGCGCCCTCATTCCAGGGACCAATGTTTCCCCGATCGGTCAAGACTATCAATATGCAACCAACTTACCGGGCATTCAATTTACACCTCCTGGTGGTTCACCGCAGTCGCAAGCGAGCTGGGATTTCACAAGTAGAGAAAGGGCGAGTGTGATCTCGCCCTTTTTGGAGACGGAACTCTTTAGCCAATACAATGTGAACCCCAACCTGAGTCTTCGCTTTGCCTGGAATATGTTCTGGATCAACGGCCTGGCGATGGCCCCCAATCAGATAACTTTCGAGGCTGCCGAAGCCCGCATTAACATGGGTGGAAATGTCTTCTTTACAGGTCTTGCCCTGAGCGGTGAGTGGGTGTGGTGATGCAGAAGCCGGCATTCTTCACGCGATACGCATTTCTGATGCTGTTGGTCGCTATTTTCTTGCTCCCGATCGCAATGCGCGGGGCTCGCATTGCCCTGGAAAACAACAAAAACGATGTCAAGGCCTGGCTCCCGGCCGGATTTGAAGAGACTCGCGAGCTCGACTGGTTCCGGGGTCATTTTCTCGGCGAGCAGTTTGTGGTTATCAGCTGGCCCGGTTGTACCCTGGACGATCCGCGCGTGGAACAGTTGGCCAAGGCCCTCGTACCCCCGGACACTGCGATTGACAAAGATCATCCTCGACAGGATTTCTTTAAAAGCGTCATCACCGGTCCGCAGGTGTTGGAGCAGATGACCGATCCGGGGGGCAGCCTAAAGCTCAAGCGTAGTGAAGCGCTACGGCGACTGCAGGGATCTCTGGTAGGTCCCGATGGAAAAACAACGTGCTTGATCGCAACGCTTACCGAATCAGCGCAGGATAATCTACGCAAAGGTCTGGGGAACTCCTGGCCCCTGACCCGGATCTTGATGGGCCGAGAAGATGGCTTGCTGTTCAAGATCGCCGCCGAGACTTGCGACCTCGACAAATCGGAGATCCGCATTGGGGGCCCCCCTGGCGACAATGTCGCGATCGACGACGAAGGCGAGATTACGCTGATGCGTCTCGTGGGTCTCTCAGGGCTCGTCGGTCTCTGTATCTCTTATTACTGTTTCCGCAGCAAACGGGTGACCCTGATGGTCTTTTGGTGCGGGCTTTATGGGGCAGCCGCCAGCCTGATGATTGTCTATGTCACGGGCGGTCTGATGGATGCGGTGCTGCTCATTTTACCCTCCCTTGTTTATGTGCTGGGACTCTCTGGGGCGATCCATATCGTCAATTACTATCAGGACGCGGTTCGGGAACACGGTCTGGAGGGAGCGCCAGGGCGTGCCCTCCGTGCGGGTTGGGTGCCTTGCACGCTGGCTGCCATTACGACGGCCCTCGGTTTGGGATCGCTCGTGACGAGCGAAGTCATACCGATTCGAAAATTCGGCATCTACTCGGCGTACGGGGTGCTGTTTACACTCGTCGTCCTGTTTACCCTGCTACCCGCGCTGTTGCAACTTTGGCCACCCCGTCAGCGGGAGAAGAAACCCGCGAAATATAATTCGCCAGCGCCAACACGCTGGTCGAAGTTGTTGCTGCGATTTGGCGATGCCGTCAGTCGTCGCCATGCCCTGATCACAGTGCTCTGTACCCTGGTTCTGCTCATCCTCGGTGCGGGCCTTTTCAGAATCAAAACGACCGTGCAATTGATGAAACTCTTTGATCCCGGAGCAAAGATTATTCACAACTACACTTGGCTAGAGAACAATCTGGGAAATCTCGTCCCGATGGAGGTTGTACTGCGATTGGACCGGGCGCGTATGCGAGAAGATAACGAGTCGCTGCTCTCTGTAGAGGGACATTACCGCCTTTCCTTGCGTGAGCGACTGGAATTAGTCGAACGCGTCCAGCAAAAGATCGAACAGTTGCCCGATGTTGGTCGTGCGGTCTCGATGGTCACCTTTGCACCGGACCTGCCACGCCAGGCCAACAATCTCGCCTCTTTTGCGGAGCGGTCGGGTTACAACGCGGCTTTGCAAGACCATCGCCAGCAATTTCTGGAAGGAGATTACTTCCGCGCCGATGAGGGCGAGGAACTTTTCCGGATCAGTGCTCGGTTACCGGCATTGAGCGATGTAGACTACGGAAAATTTGTCGACGAGATCCGCCGTGCCGTGATGCCCGTGCTGGCGGCCTATCGGGAGCGGGAGCATATCATCGCCGCGATTGCCAATTCTGGTGAATCGCTGCGGGGCAAACGTATTTGCCTGGTCGGTGTCCCCACCGAGGCGGATGGAGATTCCCCCGAACTCTTGTCCGAGCGTGTCGGCGCTCGAGATGAGATGGTGCAGAACCTAATCAAACTGTTGCGCGTGGCGGGTATTCGTGTGACCCCAGTCAAGCAGCCACCCCCAGGATTCAAACCCCGCAATTATATTGTTGCTGGTGCTGACCCTCCTAAAGCGGGCCCCTATTTTCAAAAATTTGCATT
>JAUWIQ010000460.1 GCA_030605285.1 Planctomycetota bacterium | reverse complement strand
TATGGATCCCCAGCGTATAGCCACTCGCCCCCTCTCCGACCAAACAGGGAGTATTCGGCATCACACGGATCAGGCGAACTCCAGCGGCCAGCCGATCACCAATCTGTGAGAGTCTTACGCCAGCCGCAATCGAAATTAATAGTTTCGATTCGTCCAATGCCTCAGCAATCTCATCCAGAACTGCTTCCATCTGCTGCGGCTTGATCGCAAGCACAATCGTACTTGCTGCCGAAACGATCTCCCGATTCGCCGTACTTACCCTGGCCCCGGGTACCATTTCTTGAAAAGCTGTCCGGGCCTCAGCAACCGGATCGCTCGCGCAAAGGTTCTCCGCCTGGACGAGTCCAGCAGACACCAACCCTCGGGCAAGTGCGCGAGCCATTTGTCCGGCGCCGATAAAACCGATCATATCTGTCGCCATCTCACGATCCGCATAGTTCTTATGTAGACTGCAAACGTCACTTCAAAATTCAACCAGCGGCTGCAGTGGAGCCTGCTGAGAACGGTTTGGGGTTTCCATGCTAAGGCAAGGATTGCCAGCAGGCAATGCAACCATCGCGGACCCGAACGTGATATTTGAGACTGCGAAGGGTCACGGTTTACCACCAGACCTCCAACCATGCTAGCAAAAAATGGTCTGGACTCCCCCCCCCACATCTGGGAGACTTCTGCCCCAAAAAACCTGTCTCACCGTGATGAGGTGACTTGGATCGACTTGGGGTCTATGACGACATTGTCTCGCCAATCGCGGATTAGGGCGATTCCAGAAAAAAATCAAAGCGGACAAATTGAAACCCGGAGATTTTTATCGTGAAAGTTCCCAATGCAGTTGCTACATGTTTTCTGCTCGTGTTGAGTTTCAGTTTCGTAAGCAACGGAGCCACAGCCGAGGACCTCTCGATCAGAAAAATCAACCCTTTCGCAAAGCAGAAAGTCCGTAAAACCTCGAACACGAATAAAGCGAAGGTTGCGAATGTCGAGGGCAATGAAGCCTCTACAAACAAAGTGAAGACATTCTCAACAGCCCATATCAAGCAAAGGTTCACTCGACTTGGACAGGGAACCGTAGCAGCATTCTCCAAAACAAAACGCGTCCTGGTAGAAGACATTAAATGGCCCAAGTTGACGCGTGCCCGGGTAAAACAACCCGAGGACCTTGTTTCGGATGCCAAGAAACAACCGAAGGTCAAACCACAATTGTCCCGTAAAGTGAAACGTGTACCAGCAAACGAATAAATGAAAAAGCAAAGATTATGATCAACAAGCCCATTCACCACGCCTGGGGGAGACTGAGGATTCGATTTCTCGGCTCTCTCGCCCTGACCGTTCTATGTCTGGGCAGTGGCTGCCAGTACGCCCATCGCACGCTCGATCGCACCTCGCTTGGCACGTTGGTGGGCGAAGAGCCGGACGCCTTGATTAAAAAAGAGGCGCTAAAAGACAGTTCTTTCCCTGCCGCAACCGATACCGTTTCCAATCCTGATTGAACGTATGGGGCTGCTGCAAAGGTTGTCTATTTCCTAGAATGGCGAAATGGCCATCCACCTCATTCTGGGAACTGCCGGTCACATCGACCATGGCAAAACCGCCCTTGTCCGTGCACTGACAGGGGTCGATACCGATCGTCTCCCGGAAGAGAAAAAACGTGGTATCACCATCGACCTGGGATTCGCGGAGCTCCCCTTGAGCGACTACCGACTGGGTATTGTGGATGTGCCCGGCCACGAGCGTTTTGTCCGCAACATGCTTGCCGGGGCCACTGGGATCGATCTGGCCATGCTTGCCGTCGCTGCGGACGATTCGGTCAAACCCCAGACACGCGAACACCTGGAGATTTTGCGGTTACTGAATCTCCGTAGTGGGGTGATTGCCTTGACCAAATGCGATACGGCCGAACCTGATTGGATTGAGCTTGTCGAAGCCGAAGTTCGCGACCTTGTGCGTGACTCCTTTCTTGCCGATGCTCCCATCGTACAGACGAGTGCCTTTACGGGAGCGGGAATCAAAGAACTCAAGGAAGAACTTCATCGAGCGGCCGATTCCCTGGGGCCCTTTGCAAATCGTAGCGCCGGGCCGTTCCGGATGGCAGTCGATGGCGTGTTTTCGATTGCTGGCCACGGAACCGTGGTCCGGGGCAGCGTCCTGCGGGGTTGCGTTGCGACAGATGATGAATTGGAAATCCACCCCACAGGCAATCTGGCACGTGTTCGTAGCCTGCAAAACCACGGCCGGGATGTGAGCCAACTCGAGCGCGGGCAGAGGGCAGCTATCAATCTTGCCGGGGTGCATCACGACGAAATTTCGCGCGGCAGCGAATTGGCCAGCCGGGGCCTCTTACGCCCCGCGCGGCTCCTGACCGTCGAGTTGTCCCTGCTTCCTACATTTCGTCGCCCCCTCCGGCACCGCCAACGAATTCGCTTGCACCTGGGCACGGCGCAGTTGCTGGCAAACGTCCTCCTACGTCAGGCGCACGAGATCGCCCCAGGGCAATCAGGCCTCGCCCAATTGCTGCTCGACAAATCGGTAACGACCACCTGGGGACAACCCTTCGTAGTCCGCAGCGAATCGCCAGTCCAAACCATCGGAGGTGGCCGTGTGCTGGCGCCGGACGTCTGGAAATTCCGTCGCGGAGCTGAGGCAGACTGGGAGGAGGCTGAACATCTGCGTTCTGTTGATATGCTCACGCGAGGAGCCGCCGCTGTCTATTTCATGCGTTGGGATGATTGGAGGGTCGCTGACCTGGCGCGTTGTGCG
>JAUWIQ010000050.1 GCA_030605285.1 Planctomycetota bacterium | reverse complement strand
GGATTGGATAATCCGTCCCGGGTGGGTCGTAATCGAACAGAAGGTGCAGCCGCCGAAACACCCCCGCATAATCGTCACCGAGTCCTTGATCATCTCAAAAGCAGGAATCGGTTCGCTGTAGGAAGGGTGAGGCCTGCGGGTGTAGGGCAATCCATAGACGGCATCCATCGAACCCTCGGAGATCGGCAGTGTGGGCGGATTGGCGACAACCGCCTGCCGGTCATGCCACTGAATAAGTCGGCGAGCGTTGTAGGGATTCGTCTCGTTGTGGATCATCTTGGTCGCGCGGGCAAACGCCATCTTATCTGCAAGAACGTCTTCGTAGCTAGGAAGAGTGAGGGCATCTTCCGGGGGGGTCTCCGAGGCTCCCATCGCATAGGCCACACCCCGCATGTCGCGCAATTCACGCGGCGTCTGCCCCGCGTCCAGGCGACGGGCAATCTCCAGGATCAGCTCCTCACCCATCCCGAAGGCCAGCAGGTCCGCCTTGCAGTCCAGCAAGATCGAACGGCGGACCTTGTCGCCCCAATAGTCGTAATGGGCCAACCGCCGCAAAGAAGCCTCCACGCCCCCGGCGATTACTGGGACTCCTCGATAGGCCTCGCGAGCCCGTTGGCAATAAGCAAGCGTGGCTCGGTCAGGGCGGAGGCCAATCCGACCTCCCGGTGAGTAGGCATCGTCGTTCCGCACCTTGCGGTTGGCCGTGTAGTGATTAATCATCGAATCCATATTGCCCGCGCTGATTGCGTAAAACAGTCGCGGACGGCCGAACTCTCGCCACGCCTCGCAACTCCGCCAGTCAGGCTGCGAAAGCATGCCAACGCGAAAACCGGCTGCTTCCAGAATCCGGCCGAGGATCGCCATCGCAAAACTGGGGTGGTCGACATAGGCGTCTCCGCTGACAAAGACCACATCCACTTGATCCCAGCCGCGGTCGCGCATTTCAGCCCCTGTCATCGGGAGCGGCGCGGTCGCTGCGCAGACTGCCTGCTGCGAACTCAATTGCTCCAGTAGCTGGCCCGTCTGACCTGCACGCTGGAGAATCGGCAGTGGGTCTTGGAGAGGAAGCATGCGATGTTTGCGCGATGTGCCAGCAAAAAATTTGAACCATTGATTATAATAAAAATATTGACCAATAAGCTTGAAAATTCAGAAGAAACTTGCCGCCTGGCCCCACCTGGGTTGTCAGTTTATGCGGATGACAAAAAATTGGCCGGGACGATCTACTGGCAGGAAAAGGAAACTGTCGGCACGGGCAGCCATTTTGCACCCCGAAAAGACCCGCAAGACCCCGTGGCGGACGTTGTGGTGATATTTTTTGCAGACAATGCAAGCCGCCGTCCGCAACCAGGCCTCTTCTTGCCAATTTTTTTGTGATCCTGGTCGCGCTCTTGATTTCACCCGCGTGCCCTGCGGTTGCCGAAGACGCCCTACCCGCTCCGCTCGTTCACCCCCCCGCGAACGATCCGATGCGACGCGAATGGGGCTACACGGCCGGCGATGCGGAACGGCTCTTTGGCAGTAGCGTCCGGCGGGGTGGCATACGGCGGGGGCATAGTCGCGAGTCGATCCTGGAGGGTACGTACTGGGATTTTCGTCCTCTGGTCACAAGCGACACGCTCTTTGCCTACCAACGTGACACCAAAAAACTCAGTTGGCGCTACGACCCGCAGGATCAAGTGATTCTCAATCCCACGATCACGCTCGGAGGCGGACGAATTTATTTTCTGCAGGTAACGGCTCCACAAGGCGAAGAGACCGGTCGGATACGGATCGACAAGGCACTCGACCTGGAGGCCCGGTTGGTCGCCCTGGATGCCGAAAGTGGCGAACTCGTCTGGGAACACGCGGTCGCTTATGCGGCCATCGAGCACCATCTCTATGCCCTCTACCAGAATCCTATCTTGGTGACGGTCGGCTCGCGAAACCAAGCCACCGGCGAGCAGGACAAAGACGAGCAGGACAAAGACGAGGTCTGGTACGACCTGCACGCCTACGATGCAAATACCGAAAATCTGCTCTGGGAGCAGTCACAAAACAATCGTACCGATGCGGGGGGCGATCATGGCGAGCAGGGACCACCACCCGGTCCTGGTCGGCAACCGTCTCTTTGTCGAGCCGTTTGCCTACGACCTGCAGAGCGGAAAGCCACTGCCCGACTGGCAGTGGCAGCGGGGACACCGGCATGGTTGCGGAACGGTCTCGGCATCGGCAAACGCTTTTTTCTTTCGCGATTCGAATGCGGCAATGTTCGACCTCAGGGACCAAACACACTCCCGGGTCACCCAAGTGAGTCGACCCGGTTGTTGGATCAATATGTTCCCGGCCGGGGGCTTGCTGCTGGTGCCCGAGGCAAGTTCCGGCTGCACCTGCAATTTCGCACTGCAAACCTCCATGGCGTTTCGTCCCGTTCGCGCAGAGCCCGCTCACAAAAGCAGTAGCGCAAACAAAAACGAAAGGCCTCAAGTCGCGGCGCCCAAGTAGAGGCTTGGGGGATCTCGATCGCTTAGATCAGCTTAGTAACCCCCGGTACCGCATGGGGCTGCATCTCGAGCGGACCTTGTATACTGAGATTTTTGGGGAAGAGATCGAGCTGCGACTTTTGGCTGACAAACTCCCAATCGACTTGTTGGCCCGAGTAGGCCGCCAGGCGTCCCATCGCTGCGGTCAGCGAACTGTCGGCCGTCTCCCTAAGCTCCACGATCGGCTGCCCTGCCCGAATTGAATCGACCAGATCCTTGTGTTCCTGTTGGTAGGCTGCGGCGATATCGCCTTTCATCGACCAGAGTTCTTGGCCCTTGCGATCGCTGATACTGGCCTCCTTATTGGCCGCGCCAATCCGGGCCATCCCCTCGGTACCATAAATCACACTGCCGTTTTCTCCCTGGGTGTGCGGAATCTGTCGACACTGGAAGGACAAAAGGCGGCGACCTGGATACTCATAATCGACCGCCATGTTGTCCCACATCTGACTACCTTGCGGACGCGTGAAGCGGCCACCCGAACCATAGGCAGTGAGCGGAGGGCCCCCCAGCGCCCAGTTCCTCGCATCGATATTGTGTACAGCCTGCTCGACAATCTGATCCCCCGAGAGCCAGACAAAGTGCATCCAGTTGTAAAGCTGGTATTCCGCATCGCTCATACCCGGTTTACGGGTGCGGTTCCAAATTCCTGAAGTACAGTAGCGACTCGTGGCGGAGACCACATCGCCAATCTGGCCCTCGTGAATTCGCTTGACCACTTCCATGTAATTCTTCTGGCGGCGGTACTGCGTGCCGGTCACAATCGCAGTACCCTGCTGCCGCGCTTTCTGGTCTGCCGCCAGACAAACCCGATAGCCTGCCGGATCGACGCAGGCTGGCTTTTCTGCAAACACATGTTTGCCCGCTGCGACTGCCTCGGCGATATGCGAGGGCCGGAATCCGGGGGGCGTGGCGAGCAGAACCAGATCGACTGCCGGATCTTCGAGGACCTGCCGGTAGCCTTCCAAACCGCCGTAAATCTTCTCGTCTGCAACCGCGACCTTCTCTCCATGTCGGCGGGCGAGACTTTTGCGCATCGAATGGCATTTTTCTGGATAGAGATCGGCCAACGCGACTAAGCGGACGTTGGAATTGATTGTGAGGGTATCGTGGGCCGCTCCCCCTCCGCGGCCTCCCGTGCCGATAACACCGATCTGGATCGTATCGAGGGCAGAGCCGTGCGATTTGTCCTTGGCTGGCGCGGCCGCGGCGGAGAGTCCTGCGGCGACTGCCGCCGATGCGACACTCCCAGCACGAAGAAAACCACGGCGGCTCAAGTCGGCCTGCGGGCTAGCGGCCTCTTGGATTTGATGGCGATCGGACATAAAAATCTCTCCCGGTTCGGGGGCCTGAAAAACACGCGATTCACAGCGGCCGCAATCCGCGGAAACAAACCCTCCCGGCTCACTCTCTTATTGTATCGACAAAGGGGGGCAACGATCAAGTTGAACGTCCTGCGGGTGCCCGTGCAAAACAGCACTGCCGCGGCGTCCCGGGCAGGAGCGTATCTGCTACAATTGCTTTAAACTTCTCCGGTTCTTAGAATTCTACCGCGATTCAAACCAAAACATTTCGTCGCAGCAGCAGCATGTCGGATATCAAAATTTTTACGGCCGACTTGGCAAACGAAAAACACTGCGAGGCGATCCGAGAGTTGTTGGACGAATATGCCCACGATCCGCTCGAAGGGGGCAAAGGTCTTGCTCCCGAAGTGCTTGCTCGCCTCACCGAGGGCCTTCGCCAGCAGTCTGCCGCGCTGGTGTTACTCGCAGGAGTGGAAGCGGATATTGTTGGGATCGCCGTTTGTCTCTGGGGATTTTCTACTTTTGCCGCGCGGCCCGCGATCAATATTCATGATTTGGCTGTAAGCCGTGTCTGTCGCGGTCGTGGCATCGGCACACTGCTGATCGCCGAGGTCGAACACAGAGCAAGAGAGAAAAACTGTGCGCGGATCACGCTGGAAGTTCGGGCCGAAAATCGGGCGGCCCGAGATCTTTACGCCCGCTGTGGAGTTGTGGGCGCAGATCAGGAGGTTCCCGATACGGTCACCCTGTTTTGTGTCAAACCGCTCTGAGCATTTGCGCCCGGAGAGGCGGAAACAACCCCGCGCCAGGCCGGCTTATTTTGGAAGAAATTGCCTGAAAATGGGCGCCCGACGACTGCTAGAAGAGTTCCCAGTGGATCGCTAGACTATAGCTCCCATCGGTCGTTCCCAGTCGAGCCAAAAGTCCGCTGGCAGACGACACCCCTTCCCCGACCAACAGGAGACCTACCATGAAATATTTTTGCCTTCGATTCTCAGTCCTGACGCTCTTTCTGCTCGCAGGCCGCTACGCGTTGGCCCACTGCGAGGTCCCCTGTGGCATCTACGATGACCAGCGGCGGTTTGAGGACATGCTTGAAGACCAAGAGACCATCGCCAAGGGAATCAACCAGATTCGGGAGCTAGCCGGTAAAGCGGATTCCCAGTCCGTCAACCAGACGGTGCGTTGGATCAATACGAAGGAATCGCACGCCACAAATATCCAACAGACAATCGCCCAGTATTTCATGACCCAGCGGATCAAGTCCGATAAAGCGGGTTACGCGAAACAACTCGCCACCGCCCATGCCGTGATGGTCGCCGCCATGAAGTGCAAGCAGAGTACCGACCCGGCCACTGCCGCGGCACTCGAGAGTGCAATTCACGACTTTTATCGCGCCTACGAGGGCAAAGAACCCCAGTTGGGTCATCACGCCACCTCCGGCCCCAGCCAGCTCAACCTGGCCATTACGGGCATGTCGTGACCGGCAAACTGTCCGCCTCGGGGCGAGGCCGCGCTCAAGTCCACTGCAGGCACGAAAGACGTACAGGTTGATTTTGCCAACAAGAAAGCCCGTGTCACCTTTGACAGCAAAGGCCACGACAGCCAATCCCTGCTCGAGTCGCTCCGCAAGGCCGGCTATGGCGGCGAAGTTCTCCAGTAAGCCAACAACAGCACGTTACTCTGATTAAGAGAAAAGGCGGTGGCTGGGAATGGTCTCTTGCAGAGATTTCCAGTCGTCGCCTAATTTTTCGCCCCGCATATTTCTGAAACCCGTTTCCCTCGTGCCCGTTTCCATTACTCAGTTTCCATTACTCAGTTTCCATTACTCAGTCGAGGCCCACGTTGAGGCCCTCTAAATCCTCGGGCACAAATCGACCATCTTTGCGGATCAGCTCATCGTCAAAATAGATCTCGCCACCTCCATAGTCTGCTCGCTGGATCAAGACCAGGTCCCAATGGACGACACTGCGGTTGCCATTGTCGGCATCTTCATAGGCTTGGCCGGGCGTGAGGTGAAATGAACCGCCAATCTTCTCATCAAACAGCGTATCGAGCATTGGGTAGCGGACTCGGTTATTGCAGCCGATTGCCCACTCGCCCAGATAACGGGCCCCCTCGTCAGCGTCGAGTACCTCATTGAGTTTTTCTGTGTTGTTGGCCGTGGCCTCAATAATTTTTCCGTCCTTGAATCTGAAACAGACGTCGCTGAACAGAGTTCCCTGATAGCGGGATGGTGTGTTGTAGCGAATCGTGCCATTGGCACTCTCCCGGAGCGGAGCGGTAAAGACTTCGCCATCGGGGATATTGCGCTGGCCGTAACAGGGTCGGATCGGGATGCCTTGGATGGAAAACGTCAGGTCGGTACCGGGCGAAACGATGCGAATCCTCTCGGCTTTCTCCATGCGTGCGACCAAGGGTCGCTGGTCTTTTGCCATTTGACCGTAGTCGACCGTACAAACATCAAAATAGAATTGCTCGAACGCATCACAACTCATCTCGGCCGCCTGGGCCATCGAGGGGGTCGGATATCGCAATACGACCCACTTGGTTTTGGGGACTCGAATCTCGCTATGAACCGGATACCACCAATGTTTCTGATAGAGGTCCATCTTCTCCTGTGGCACATCCGCAAACTGGCTGCTGTTGGCGGACCCCCGAATCCCGATGTAAGCATCCATCCGCTCCATGCGGGCCCGTTCCAATTCCCCCGAGATCGCCATGCCTTGCTCGGTGCCGTTCCGATAGAGTGCCCGTAGGACCGCATTGTCTTTATAAGAAACAAGCGGGCAGGCTCCTCGGTCGCTGATCAGCTCAATCAGGCAGCAGACGAGTGTCGGGCTAGGCAAATCAAAAGCTTCAATCAGGACCTTCTCACCCGCCTGCACTTCGCAGCTATGATCCACCAGTATTTCAGCAAGCCTTATCAGACGCGCGTCATGCATTGTAAGTCACCTTCTCGCGCCGGGATACTTGAATTCCTGCCATAGATCCAACAGAGAAAATCTTCCCCTGCGATCGACGAGCATCATACGGCAATCGAGAAAGATCGACAACACGGCGGCCTTCCCGCAACGACCACCGTTTGTTCTGATGCTCTAATCATCCGGTACGCTCGCTACAATCGGCCCAACACGATACCACCCGGAGGAAAAAAATTCCCGTTGTCGCCTTGGCGGACAAAGAGAGTTTCTGCTCCTGCTCGATACATTTTTTGCAGTCGGATTGACCCCTAAGTCCACGACTGCGGTCTGTGTCTGTTTTGACGATCGCAACCTCATTGTCGACAACGGACAACCGTTAAAATAAGTTCGCTTTGTATTCCATGGTGGGCAATTCGTTATAACCGGACTGCGGACCCTTTGCAGCGGTCAGGCAAGTTTCGGGATCATGCGCGGCCCCCTCACAGCACATTAAGTCGAGGGAAGCTATTTTCCGAATTGCCTATTCGGGGGACGTTTTTTGCAAAGACCAACGGAAGGTCTCGTCATGAAACGAACGACTCTATTTATGAATAAAATCTTGCGAGCTGCTATGCTCGTGGGCCTTTTTTCTCTCACAGGTATAGCCGGCGCTAGGGCCCAATTGGTCCAAGTCGGCCCTGGTTATGTGAAGGCGCCTTTTGTCAGGGTCGAGCGGGGCCCTGAGGGAACCCGCGTGCGGGCGCCATTCACGCGGGTCGAGACGGGTAGTCCCGCGTACCATCGCCGCCACGCTCTTGCGCCGCAGGCTGGTTATGAGAGCAACCCGCTCGGACAAGCGGACATCAGCTCGGAGCATCCACTACCCGGTGCCGAGCTTGCGGCGGCCGAACGTCAACGCCGCAAACTGGCCATCCTCTCCCGGCGGCTTGATCGCGATCTGATGCGGATGACGACCGCCGCACACTGGCAAGCATTCCTGCAATTGCCTGCAGAGGTTGTCATTCCCAAACGTGCCGTAATGCTGGAGCCTGGCCTAGAAACCCTCCAGCGTACCTTGGCCCGTTTCGCGCTCGTAGCAGAAAACGAGGAGTATCAGAGCGTTGCACGGATCGGTTCCTTCCGCGCAACATATCGGGAACTAAAAGTTTATCTGGCAATGGTTGAATCCGCTGACGCGACTCCCGAACCATCCCCACCAACTGATCCTGCTATCAAACGCCTCCCCTCGGTACTCGTGCCGATTGAGGATCCGCATTTTGAAGAGTTGCCACCGTCCGGTGGACTCTTTCAGCCGTAATGGAAATCCATGCGACGGGGCGTAGCATGCCGAGCGGTTGCCGCAGGGTGCGTGTTTCTCAAATGCAACCCATCAGTCCGAGAGAATGTCTCCCACGGAGACTTCAATCTTGTTGCAAATGCCGTCGAGATCCAGATGGTCCTCCTGCAAGCCGAAGGGTTCCTCCACATAGTGTGCGATTCCCTCACCGCCGATAACAAAATAGGCAATCAGGGCACTGAGCGGAATCGTCCAGTAATTAAATTCATCCACCAACGCCCAGGGGGCCACCAACAAATAGACCCCCAAACACTGGCGGGTGAGCAACCGCCAGGAGCGCGACATCAGAGTCGATTTGATCCGCTCGCAGGCTCCACATATTTCCAACAACATGCGGGCTTCGCTATCCATCATCCATAATTCTTCTCGCGTGAGCGCACCCGCCTGCGACCATGCTTTGAGCTTTTTGTAGATATTCTGTACGATCAAGCTTGGGATATGACCACCGTAGTCTGCCGAGTCGGTGGAGCTTTGACCTGGAGTTGACTGCAATGGACCGCGCAGGTGGTCTTTCAGCGCATAGCAGAAATCGACAATCAAACGCCGCATTTCCTCCCGGTTCGCTGCATCGATGTCCACTAATTGCCTTGTTTTTACGGCCAGATTGCGACTTACATTCACCAGGGTTCCCCACAATGTGCGGGCTTCCCACCAGCGTTCATAAGCCCGATTGATACGAAACAAGATCAACATGCCCATCACAAATGTTAGGGCAGCCTCCATGCCGAAAGAAACGTCCGGAATATCAAAACCCCGCAGATGAGATTTTATCAGCGATTCAATGTAAGGCTTGAACAGAGTGAGCGCGCTGTAGGCAGCCATCAGCAGCGTCCAGAGC
>JAUWIQ010000181.1 GCA_030605285.1 Planctomycetota bacterium | reverse complement strand
TGGCAACAACGCGCATTCCAGCCGTCATCTCACCCTCGGCGAGATGACCCGTGTGGACCAGCAAATTCCCCTCTTTCTGAGTGTCACAGACAACAAACCGAAAACCTTCGCCGCAAATTTCTCCTTCGTCTCCCACCTGTCCACCACTCTCACCATAGAAAGGAGTGCGATCGAGAATCACACCAATCGATGACTCATGCCCCGCCTCTTTCAGATGATCACAGAGCTGATGTTGGGCAATAATAAATTTCAGCTCGGCTTCGGTTTCGAGCATCTCGTAACCTACAAATTCGACCGCATGCAAAACCTTCTTGACCGCGTCGAGCGGACCATGGATCCCCATCACCGCATGGCTAACCTTGCCCGATGCCTCCCCGTGTTCTTGCATGGCCCGCTCGTAACCCTCCCAGTCAAAGGCTAGGTTGTTCTCGGCAGCCATCGATTCAAACATTTCCACCGGCACCCCAAACGTCTGATAGAGTTCAGCCGCTTCTGCCCCATCCACAGTCAAACGCCCCGCGGCCTCCATCTCCTGAAAGATGCGATCAATGTGCGCCAGCCCCGCATCGATTGTGCCAAAGAAATTAGCTTCCTCACCTTGAATCACCTCCGCCACCCGCGTCTTGGTTTCCGTAATTTCGGGATAGGCCGCTTTCATCTTCTCGAACACTGCGGGGACCAGTTGGTAAAGGAACGGTTCTCGCATCCCCATTTGATGTCCATCCAGAACCGCACGACGAAGCAAACGGCGAATGACGTATTTTTCTTTCTGGGCCCCTGGATAGACATTTTCATGAATGGCCATCGCACAAGCGCGGATGTGGTCGGTAATCCTTCTGAGACGGCGGCCATCCTCCGATTCGTACCGGTATTGCCTGCCGCATACTTCGGCTGCAGCCTCTACGATCGGCAACAAGGTGTCGATGTGGAAATTGGTTTCGACCCCTTGCAGGGTCGCCGCCGTCCGCTCAAGTCCCATCCCGGTATCAATATTTTGACTCGGCAGTGGCCGCAAATTGTCGGGAGGATCTCCGACGCGCTGGAACTGCGTGAAGACCAAATTCCATATTTCAACCGAGCCACCCTTTTCATCATGGTAAAAAATTTCGCTACAAGGCCCACAAACACCGTCCGGCCCTTGACTGGGTGCGCTGGCGGGCCAGAAATTTTCGTCTTCATCCAGCCATTCGATGCGTCCGTCGGACAATCCGACTTCATCCCGCCAGATTTCTGCCGCCTGTCGAGCTTCCTTGTAAACACTCACGCTCAGCCTAGCCGGATCCAGCCCCAACCATTTTTTGTCCGTTAAAAATTCCCAGGCCCAGCAAATAGCCTCACGTTTGAAGTAATCGCCGAAGCTGAAATTTCCCAGCATCTCAAAAAACGTGTGGTGGTAAGCCGTGCGGCCAACATTCTCAATATCCCCAGTCCGGAGGCACTTTTGGCAACTGGTTGCTCGGGTGAAGTCCAGTTTGACTTTGCCAAGAAAATGGTCCTTAAACTGATTCATCCCGGCGGGTGTAAAAAGCACCGACGGATCCCAGGTGGGTACCAGCACATCGCTCCTTTGGCGACTGTGCCCCTTCGACTCGAAGAAATTCAGATATTTTTCGCGCAGTTCATCCGTTTCCATAACCAATCCCTAGTCGCCCCAGGGCGAAACTCCACAACGGCTTAGTACCGGCAGGGCATCAGAAAAAGGCAATGATACCTGCTCCCACTTCGTGCCACCAGAGCGAGCGGTATCGAGCGGGAATAGAACGCACCAAAACCGTCAGGCGGCCGACACCTACGGCAGCACAACAAATTCAGGGGCACCCGAGGCGGCATTTTGAATCCCGATCCGTACCTCACCGGCGTTCTGCGCAGTTGCCTGGGCAAACTCCCGAGGCGTACGGACGGGCAAGTCGCCGACACGGTTAATTTGCATCCCGGGCTGTAGACCCGCGTTCGCAGCCGGACTCTGTGGCTCCACCTCACGAACAACAACGCAGCGAGAGGGAATCTGCGTGGCAAACTGCAGCGAACGCATCGCAGCGGGATATTCGACGCGGAGCCCCCGCCAGGCAGGTGGCCGCTTGGTAATGACCTTATCTCCGACCACACGATTTTTCGTGAGTTCTACGGAGAGACTTATTTCTTGATCCCGGCGGCGAATCGTCAGCTCAATGGGAACACCGGCCGGTTGGCGACCGATCAGCAGCATCAAATCCGCCAGGGTTACAATCTCGTCTCCCTCGATATGCGTCACCACGTCTCCGCTGCGTAACAAACCCCAGGCGGGTGCTCCCCGAATGACACGACCGACCCGCACGCCACGATCGCCCTGCCGGCGATTGCGTTCTGGGAGTTGCTCGGGGCCGATGCCCAGAAAGCCATACTCGACTTCACGACCCTGGGACAAGAGTTTCACCGTGCGTTTGAAGAAGGTATCGACTGCGATCGCATACCCGGCGGATTGTTCGTAACCGGAAAGTGCCGCCAACGAGGTATTGAGCCCGATCATCTCCCCCTGCAAATTCAACAACGGACCCCCACTGGTACCCAGATTGAGTTTAGCATCGGTCTGAATTAACGTCCCAAAGTGATGCAGGGTCGGCTTGGCCTCTGCCGCCGATTTGCCGAGCTGCGGTGGCAAGCGGCGACGCAGATTCGAAACAATCCCCCAACCGGCACTCACCTGCCCATCACGGGCAATCGCGTAGGGATTTCCCAAGGTAATCACATGTTGTCCCTTGCGCAAGTTCTTGGCATCCCCAAATACGATCGGCTGCAGTTTCAGTTCCTGGATCTCGGCATTCACGAATTCCAGGATCGCCAGATCACTATAGGGATCGGCGGCCTTCACCGTCACTTCATCCCAGAAGGGACGATGGGCCTGACGAATGAAGATCCGTGTCTCCTCCGGCTTGCCTCGAAGTATATGCTGGTTTGTGAGAATCAGTCCCGCCCGATCCACGACCACCCCGGTGGCAAAGGAATCCGGAATGGCGTCCAGCGGTGGCACACTTTTTTTATTTTCGACACGGAATCGCTGCCGCCCCAGGATCAGGTTGCCATCAGCCAGTCCTCCGGAACGAAAAATAGCAATCGCCACGACCGACTTTTCACCGCGCGCAATGGCCTCGACGAGAACTTTTTCGAGTGCGGTTGCCGTCGCCAATGCCGAACTTTCGTCGGCCCTGGCAGAAGCTGGAGTCCGAACCACAAAAGCCAGCAAGGCAAAAACACCCAACAGCCACAAACGGCCGGACGGATGGAAAAAGAGTGTTGCGCTCATCGATAACCGTATCCGAAATTCCCTGACCAACCAGCAGGCAACGGAATCTGAACCGGACAGCGCAGGGGCTGTGACACCTCATCTCCTCAGCCGGGTCAGAGCACGATGCAAGAGCCCACGTGGGGCCACGTGGCCCCCACCCGACTTACCCGCAGTCACGGCAGTCACGGCAGTCACGCTGTCGAGACCGTCTCCTTTTCCGGTCGCTGCTCCTTGGCTCCCGACTGCGATTCCGACTGCTCCGTGGCTTCCGACTGCGATTCCGACTGCGCTTCCGACTGCTCCGTCATTTCTGGCGACTCTGCTGGATCGCCCGCCAGCATATCGTGGTGGCCACCGATCGCCAGAATTTATTCTCGCAACTTTTTCGTAATCTCAGGATTTTCCTTGAGAAATTGCCGCGTCTTTTCCCGTCCCTGTCCCAACTGGATGTCTCCATAGCGGAACCAGGCACCGCTTCGTACCACCTGATTGGCAGCTAACGCGAGATCGAGAATATCTCCCTCGTAACTTATGCCTCCGGCGTACATCATATCGAATTCAGCCAGACGGAATGGAGGGGCCACCTTATTCTTCACGACCTTGCCGCGTACGCGCTGGCCCACCACCTCTTCACCGTCCTTGATCTGTCCGATCTTTCGGACATCAATGCGGCAAGCCGAATAAAACTTCAGTGCCCGTCCGCCTGGGGTCGTTTCCGGACTACCGAACATCACGCCTATCTTCTCACGGATCTGATTGATGAAAATCACGCAGGTTTTACTCTTGGCAATCGCTCCGGTCAGCTTTCGCATCGACTGACTCATCAGTCTCGCCTGCAATCCGACATGAGAATCGCCAATCTCACCCTCTAATTCTTTCTGGGGGATCAGGGCCGCAACCGAGTCAATCACGATCACGTCGACCGCGTTCGAGCGAATCAGCATTTCACAAATGTTCATCGCTTGCTCGCCGTGATTGGGCTGGGAAACCAGGAGCGTATCCAACTCGACGCCGAGCTTTTTTGCCCAACTCGGATCCAACGCATGTTCTGCATCCACAAAAGCGGCAATGCCGCCCGCGCCCTGTGCTTGGGCAACCACGTGCAGGTCGAGCGTTGTCTTGCCGCTCGATTCGGGACCAAACATCTCAATGATACGACCCCGGGGAATACCCTGGCCACCGCGGGCCAAATCGAGTGAAAGACAGCCCGTCGAGATGCCCTGGATACGGCCCCGCTGGGAAGCACCGAGGGGCATGATGGCCCCCTCACCGAATTCCTTTTCTATCTGCTGAAGCGTGTTCTTCAACTGGGGATTGTTCTTGAGCAAGGCATCACCCGCCGGAGTACTCTCAGCGACCTGCCGTTTCGCGACCTGCCGTTTCGCAGTGGCGGACTTGCCCTTGGTGGTTTTTTTTGTCATGCGGTTGTCCGAAGGGGAGGGACGGTCTGTTTTTGACGGCTTCCGTGTCGATGTGATCATTTTGTTATCCTCTTTTATCGTAAAGAAACTGAAACCTCGCAAGTCGAGCTCAACCCCTGTGGTAGGACGCAGCGGAGGTTCTTGAGGCAAAGTAAACATTTGTACAGTGACTATATCGGTGTTCAGTAGTCCTGGCAAGAGACAAATTTCCTCTTCCGCGACCTGCTCTTCCCAGGCTGCATGGTGTTTTTACGCAGGAATATCCCCGCTGGCCAAAAAAAATTCCGTCGTGGTAGGTGGGGTCCGCAAGAGGGCCGAAAAGAACCTGAATTTGCCCCTCCTCCAGCCAGCAGCCGGGCGGTTTCAACGGCTCAAGGGGATGCGGCAGAGTGGCTGGTACTGGGGACCTGTCCGCCGCAGGCGGCTGGCGAAAAGGAGTATTTTTCAAAGTCAAATTTGGGTTTTTTTTGTTTTATTTGTTCTATTAATTTATTTATCTCACGATCTGCGCGAAAAACTGAGCATACGAGACCCGCTGCGACATTAGTCTCTACTATATGTTCAGTTCGGTCTTGAAGAGGTTTTTCTC
>JAUWIQ010000469.1 GCA_030605285.1 Planctomycetota bacterium | reverse complement strand
CGTGGCACAAAGTGCTTTAAGTGCGATTGCTGATTTGCGTATCGATGTGGCAGCCATTCGGACATTAAGAAAATATTGGCTGCCAGAATTAGAGGCGGATGTACTTGCGCGAATCATAAATAAAATTCTAGCCAATGATGCTATCGAGCGGGTCGTATCCGGTCCGCTCGATTTTGAGCAGCTTCGTCTCGGTACACCATATGACTTTTCACTCCAAACAGTACCGATCCGCGACTTGGATGCACCGCAATTAAGCGCACTGAGTCGTAGCGGACAGCTTTATCTACAAATAGCCGAGATGGAAACGATTCGCGATTATTACTGCAAAATCGACCGCGAGCCGACGGACATCGAACTGGAGACGCTGGCGCAGACTTGGAGTGAGCATTGCAGTCACAAAACGCTTGCGGGTCGTATTGCTTACGAGGGGCCGATCGACGGGGCGGGCACACAGGGATCGCGGCAATTTGAAAACATGCTCAAGGAAACGATCTTTGCAGCTACCGTAGCAATCCGAAAAAAACTGGGTGCGGAAGATTGGTGTGTGAGTGTCTTTGAAGATAACGCTGGGATTGTTCGCTTTGACCGGGAACACAACGTGGTCTTTAAAGTAGAAACGCACAACCATCCATCTGCTTTGGAACCCTATGGCGGCGCAAATACGGGAATCGGTGGCGTGATCCGCGATCCACTGGGAACCGGCCTCGGCGCACGGCCAGTCTGCAATACGGATATTTTCTGTTTTGCGCGGCCCGATTATCCTGCAGACCTTCTTCCCCAGGGCGTACTCCATCCACGTCGGGTTATGAAAGGGGTGGTCGCGGGTGTACGCGATTATGGAAACCGAATGGGTATACCCACCGTCAATGGGGCAATCTATTTCGATGATCGTTATCTGGGAAATCCTCTCGTCTATTGCGGAACTGTCGGTATCCTGCCGAGTGAAAAATCATTTGGAGCACCTGAGCCCGGAGACCATATTGTGGCAATTGGAGGCCGCACGGGCAGAGATGGCATCCACGGGGCGACATTCAGTTCGGCCGAACTCACCGAAGAGAGCGAGTCCCTCTCCGGGGGCGCGGTACAGATCGGCAATGCGATCACAGAAAAAATGGTTCTCGATGTTGTACTCGCGGCACGAGATCGTGGACTCTACCATGCGATCACCGATTGCGGTGCCGGTGGATTTTCTAGCGCGGTTGGAGAAATGGGAGAAAAAATTGGCGCCGAGGTTTACCTCGAGCAGGCTCCCGTAAAATATGAAGGGCTATCGTATACAGAAATCTGGATTTCTGAAGCGCAGGAACGGATGGTTCTTTCTGTCTCGGAGGAGCAATGGCCAGCACTTGAGGCGCTCTGTGCTTCTGAGGATGTTGAGGCGACGATCATTGGTCGCTTTGTTCCCACGGGACAACTTACGCTCAAATATCACGCTACGGTGGTCGGTGAACTGCCGATGGAATTTCTTCACGATGGCCGACCACCGGTGATTCGCAAGGCACGCTATGCAGTAGAAAACGAGAAACCACTGACGCTGCCCAGTACCATCGATTGGGGTAGGGCGCTGATCAACATTCTCGGTTCGCTTAATGTTGCCAGTAAAGAGTGGGTCATTCGCCAATATGACCACGAGGTCCAGGCTGGCAGCGCCGTCAAACCTCTGGTAGGCATTGCCAACGATGGCCCGTCCGATGCTGCGGTTGTTCGGCCGGTCCTTTCGTCACGTCGCGGAATTGTGGTCGCCTGTGGAATGAATCCCCATTATGGAGACCTGGATACCTACCACATGGCCGCGAGTGGCATCGATGAAGCAATTCGTAATTGCGTTGCCGTCGGCGCTGATCCAGCCCTCATTGCAATCCTAGATAACTTCTGCTGGGGAGATTGCGAAAAAGCCGAAACGCTCGGTTCGTTGGTCCGTGCCGCATTGGCCTGCTACGATATGGCCGTCGCCTTTGATACTCCGTTCATCAGTGGCAAGGATAGCTTGAATAATGAATTCAGTTATGTTGTCGATGGCAAGAAGCAATCGATTGCCATCCCCGCTACGCTTCTGATCAGTGCCATGGGACAAGTCGAAGCGGTGGATCAATGTGTCACGATGGACCTCAAATCGCCCGGCAATTTGATTTATCAGATTGGTGTGACAAAAAATGAACTTGGCGGTTCGCATTTTGCGTTGACGAATAATCTAAGCGGAGGCCGCGTGCCACGGGTCGATGTAGCGCGGGCAAAAGCCACCTTTTTTGCAATCCACGCGGCGATCCAAAAGGGTCTGATTTGTAGTTGTCACGACATGAGCGAGGGCGGACTGGCGGTCGCTCTTGCCGAAATGGCCTTCGCCGGTGGATACGGAGCAGAAGTCGAATTGGTGAAAACGCCTCACGAGGAAGCTATCGATAACGATGCGACGCTGCTTTTCAGTGAGTCCAATAGCCGCTTTCTTTGCGAAGTATCACCCGAAGCGGCTGCAGATTTTGAGGCCCTCCTGGCCGAAGACCGTGGTGGACAAACGTGTGCTGCCGAACAAATTGGAAAAGTAACTGAAAAGCCAAGTCTGATCGCGCATGGCCGCAATGCCGACCCGCTCGTCGACGTGCCGCTAACAGATCTGAAAGAGGCTTGGCAAAGACCACTGGCCTGGTAAGTAACCCGCTCAAAAAATGTAAACCCGCAAAGGACATTG
>JAUWIQ010000085.1 GCA_030605285.1 Planctomycetota bacterium | reverse complement strand
GGCAGATTCCGGGCGAGAGACTTTACCGCAATCTGACCGATCCTTTGCCGCTGCGACTCATTGGCGGCAACGAACAGGACATCAAAAAACACCACCTCGTCGGCCTTGCGGAACGCCGCAATCCGGAATCGAAAAACGGCGCGGCGAAGCGGCTCTTTGCTGCCGACCTGTTGGCGGCCGGCAGCGACCAACTCGCGCTTCCGCAAGAGGAGACCGAAAAGGACCTTTTAGCCGTGGGCGAGCATTTTGGGCTCCGCGGCCCGGCGATCGACAAGCTCCACGCCGAGGTTCTCAGGACCGATGCCGAAAAAACGGTCCGCGACGCGCTCGCGCGTATCAAAGGGATGACGCTGACAGTGATCGACGGTGATTTTCCCCGCAACATCATCGCCGAGGAAAATCTTACGTTTGCCGCCTACAAGATGCCCGAGGCACAAAACAACGCGGAACGTTACGATGCCAAGATTCACGGTCCTGCCGGCAAACAGGAAGGGATTTTGAAACTCGGAGAGGCCCGGCCGGGCAATCCCCTCTGGCGGACGCTCTCTCTGCTCCTGTTTGGTAGTGTTGGATTACTGCTCTGGAAAAACCGAGGCTCGAGAGGGACTCTCTTCCCCGCCTTACTCCTGACGGCAATCTTTCTGCCCGCGAGCGTGCGGGGTGAGGATCCGGCGGTAGGGAGCGAGGAGCTGAGAAACCTGATCGGCCAGCTCAACGAGCAGGACACCTTGGAAAAGATTGCCGCTTTTGCCGCCCGCGATCCGGAATCTCGGCGCGCAGCGACCCGTTCGCTTGAACAACTTGCCAGCACCGAAGGGAAATTGCCCGCTCGAGGCTGGGCGATTGCCGCCCTGGGCGAAATCCCCGGACAGGATGTCGAGGAGATCCTACTGGCAATTCAGACGGATGCGGACCAGCCGATGCTGCTGCGGACCTGGGCCGCCGCAGCGCGGGTCGCGCGGGTCCGTTCGGCGGCTGCTTTGATCGAAAAAGCGGACCTGATCCGGCAGTTTCCCGCGCTTGCCCGCCCGCTCGGCAAGCGGCTGGTGGCAAAGCTCAGCGAGGATTCCCAAGGTACGTCGGTTGGAAAGTTGATCGCCCTGGGCATCAAAATTCCCGCCATCGGCCAGGCGATCGCGCCGCAGATCCTCTCAGCCGGATCGGAACGAATCCTCTCGGTGATGCTGCACGCGAAGGATCCGAATATCCGCCGTCAGGCCGCCGCCTACCTCGGCGCCCTGGCAGCAGCCGGCGACGCCTCGGTGGCCCGCTCCGTCGCCACCGCCTGCGCGTTCGACCCGGCCGCCCGTACGGTTCTCTGGCAGGGCGGGCCGCTCTTTCTCCCCGCACTCAATTGGTCGCAGCAGCCAACGCAGGCCCACCGCCTGGTCGGCAACCTGATCCGCTGGCACCTCTGGTGCGATCGGCACGGCAGGGTGAGCGAGCAGCGGCAAATCCACAACAACCTGCGGAGTCTCACGCTGGCCCGTGCCGCGGGCTATGAGAGTCCCGGCTGGCAGGAGGCCGACGTGATCGTGTGGCTCGGCGCCTGGGGCAAAGCGATCGGCCGCAAACAACTCGAGCAGATCCTCAAAGAGCAAGGTGTCTTAGAGAGCAGCCGTTACCGCGCCGCCCTCTAGAACTTCGTCGCAGTTCGGAACCTGGATCGAGCGGCGATCCGCGAAGCAAGAGAATGTAGCCGAGCGCACCAATCAGGGTTTATTTTTGGCCGGGGCAAACTTAATATGCTCGATCAGTCGCTGGATCTTATCGCTGCCCCGCGCTTTTGTGCCGGTTACGGCCGTGATCGCCTCAATCACGTTATTGTATTTGAGATCATAATCACAGTCGAATTCGACCTCCAGGAGGTTGCCTGCGGCGTCGGGCCCTCCCGCATCATCGACCATCCCCAGAATTTTATTGTGCAGGCTACCAAAGGCTTCCCGAACGGTTCCAGGCGAATTAAACAACACCGCATCGCCCAATTTAAGCTGCTGTAGATCGCCGTTGGCATTCGCCGTCATCCGGACCTTCAGTGTCCTCTTTTCAATCTCCAGAAGTCGGTCCTGCGGGGCTCCCAGGAGTGGCATCCGAATATTGAAGTCGCCTTCCTGCGCCACAATGTTGAAGGTCATGATAAAGAAGACCAACAACTGGAAAACAATGTCGATCATCGGCGTCATCTGCAACTCGACCTTGTCGTCGCCCGATCTTTTTCTGCGAATCTTCATAGCATACTACCTGAACCTTGAGGCCAGCGAGGAGCAAACCGCGGTTGTGGGTTTGCCACTCTCCAACTCAATCATCTCCCTCTTTCGCCCGCAGGCGGAAGCGCTCGAACCCTTGGTTCTGGCACATTTCGATCACCTCCTGGACTTTTCCCGTGTGAACATCTTTATGCGCCCTGATGATCACAACCACCTCGGCAGACTGCCTGCCCATGCGTCCGAACGCCCGTTTCTCTCGCAGCAGGATCCCATTAAGTTCTTTGCTCACGGGAATCTCATCGCCACCGATGAGGGCAATAAAATCGGGCGGCCTGGAGCCCGGGATCTTCGCCAGTTGAATCGTTAACGGTTGTTCTGAGGTCTCCTCGGGCGGTTTGGCCAACTTGCTGGCGGGCAGTTCGACACGAGCATCCTGCTCCGCCTGAGTGAAGTTCACCAATACCATAAAAAAAGCGATCAACGGAAACGTCATGTCAATCATCGGCGTGAGATCGGCCTCGGCAGCCTCACCGAATTTCCGCGTCGTGACTCGCATCGACTTTTATCTCCTCGCAGCGGGTGCTTACCGACAAGCCTCCCGATTACTTCTTCTGGCCAACGCTCTGGAAACGGGCCATCAGCCCCTCACTGAGGATACCGACCTCTAGCACGAGGCGGGAAACGCGATTTCGCAGGATGTTGTATGCCGAGATGGCAGGAATCGCGATCGCCAGGCCCACCAAGGTCGTGAACAAGGCGGTCGAAATACCCGATGCTAATTCTTGTGGCTTGGGGGTTGAATCGGAGGTGGCAATGACTCGGAATGCCCGAATCATACCGTCAACCGTTCCAAACAATCCAAGCATCGGCGCAACCGTTCCAATCAGCGCCAGATAACTGAGACGGTGTTCCATTTTCATGGTTTCCTCTTCGCCAACTTCCTGCATGGCTTCGATCGACTGTTCATAGCCAGAAGAAAGTTTTCCTAGGCCTGCGGAGAGCACCTGTCCCAGAAAAGATTCGTCATTTTTGGCAAGATCGAATGCCTCCTGGTACTGCTTATCATCAAGACGTGATTCAAAATTATGCACTAAGTCTACAGGCACTACGCTTTCACGCCGGGCCATCATCAGATTCATGATGAAAATGGCAACCAGCGTAAATGAAAGCGAGAGAAAAATGATGCTGTAGCCAATCCCCAGGGCCTCGAACATCCACCCCAGCAGGCTCGGCGGGGCATCCTCGCCACCCTCGTCATCCTCGGCGTTCTGGGCTGTCACGACAGATGGGGTTGCTAAGGTAAGCGTCGTGACCACACCAAACACGAGTAACAAGAGAAAAAGTGAGCAGACAGATGCCTGCAAAAGTTCTAAACATTGCCGATTACGCATGATCGCCTCCAGGTCTCATTCCTGTTTTTATACTTTTCAGGTCGCTAACGAACGTCTGCCAGCCCTTATGAAGGAGACAACGCGTACTCAGCTACCGGGTTACGTAGTCTAATCAGAGTGATGTTTAAGGTTAAGGCATCTGGGAGAAAAGATGGCTTAATCGTGGCCGAGGGGGTGGAAATATACATTTTTTAGCGGTTTTTTGTCCAGCGACTGTTCGGATATCGCGAGCTCAGCGTTTTTCGGGCTCGAGCCGCCCGCTCCGGCTTTTCCATTTTCTCCCATAATTGGGTGATTCGTGCGAGCGACTCCGCATGCAAGTCCGGGTGCTGGAAATAGAGGGTATCGGTGTGTAAATACTGGAGGATCGCCTCCTTGGGCTGGTTCATGGTTCGATAACAATCGCCCAATGCATTGTAGGCCCGTGCATGGATCTCCGTGTCTCCCCGCTCTGCCGACTTAATCACATCATTGACCGCATTGACACCCGCATCGCCCCGGCCATCTGCTGCCAACGCCGCGGCCTTACCCAGGATCGCCTCCAGACGGTAGCGCTCGACCTCGGGGCCCTGCACTCCGCTATCGAGCACCTTTTGGTATTCTGTGATTGCCTGCTCGAAATTCTTTTGTGCGGCCATGCTGCGGGCACGGGCCAATCCAAGCCGCTGCTTCGACTCGGGCCAGGGTGCTTCCGCCTTCTTGTAAAAACCAAGGGCATCCGCGGGCTTCCCCGCAGCGACCAATAAATCGCCAATCAGCTCATTGGCTTCAAAGGCGTGATGACTTTGAGGATATGTTTTAACAAAGCCATGCATTATTTTGCCCGCGCCACTGGGTGTCCCAACGCCTCCAATCGCTAATTTTGCAGCGCAAAAGCCTGTTAAATATTCGACCTCTTCCTTCACAAGAGGGCGATCGATCGAATTAAGATTGATGTTGAGGAGTTTCTTCTGGGCCTCTGAATATTTTCCACTGGACATCAGTCCTCGGGCAGAACTGAGACCTTCCGGTTCTGCATCGTAGCGAATCAAGGCAATTTCGTTGACCGGGACACTTTGCGCAATCCCGTTTTGTAATCGAATCACAATTTCAGTCGGACTGGACTCGACGACTTTCCCGCGATGTGTTTTGCCTTCTTTTGTGATCTTTTTACCTTTTTCTTCTGTAACCACAGCTTTAATTTTCACGACATCCGCGACACCCGCTCCCTCGCCGCAAAGCAGAACCAATGCCGAGATCAACCCGCAGATAGCATGGCGCTTCATCATCCACTCATCTCCGTTTGCAAAAAATGCCTTGTGAACACTTCGATCCCCACCCGTTGCTGACTGTCAGATCACTTCGCCACCGCCGCTTCGACCGGACTCGGACCGACCGCCTCGGGCGCAACCGCCGGAAAACCGACCTCTTTTTTTCCAAGTGCCTGCTGAACCTGCCGCATTTCCGCCTCAAATTCAGGCATAAACTCGGGCCCCCCCAGCTTCGGGTGTTCGCTGAAAATTTGCAGAAGATTGCCCTCAGCGGCCGCAAACAGCTTCGTTGCTTTCCTCGGGTCCTTTGCGCGAATACATTCCGCATACATCCGACGGGCCCGGACCCCATAAAGTTTCGCGGTGTAAAAATAACTAGCCAGGGATTCCTTTGCCTCCGTCTGCTGCGACAGTTTTTTCCAGCCCCACACTCGATTGCGATCTGTTTCGTCATCCTTCGCGGCACCGAGGAATGATTTGACATAATTGTCACAGTCATCAACCCCCGCCTCGTACAATGTCTCAGCCGCCTGAAGCTGCGCCTTAACATTCCCCGGTTTGACGCGCAACACTCCTTCGAGTTGGGCAAGTGACTCTTTAAATTTCTTTTGCCCCCGATAGCATGCTGCCAACCTCATTTCAATCGTGATCTTCTGCCGCGGATTCTTGTAAAGCTTTTTCTTTAAAATCCGCTGATAGACCTGGGCCGCTTCGCTGAAATACTTATCTGCTTTATTATGAGACGATCCTTCAGTAGCATGGCTCTTTCCAAGCGTGAAATACGTCTCCGCGATCCAAATCATTGTTTTATAGGTCGTGGCCTGCGGACGATTTTTAATCTGCTGAAGAAACTTCTCAAAGGCTCCCGAAAGTGCCTCCTTACCCACATCGTTTCCTTGATCCTCCAGGTCCTTGATCTGAATTTCGAGATCTTTTCCTAGATCAATGTAGATTTGCGTGAGCCGATTTTCCGCATCCGCATCCGACCCGACCGCCTTTTCCATTTTATTGATAATCCCAAACGCCTTATCTACTAGCTCCTGCTGCTTTTGAGGTTGGTCTTGAAAATTGGGCAACGCAGCAATGTAGCTTCGCAATGCAAGTCGATAGGTCTTGAGCGGGTAGTTTGATTCTGCAATCAGGGGATGTCCCGCCTCAACCAAAGTCAGGGGACCATAATTTGTGTGTTCTAGAAATTCAATCGCCTTGAGGGGCGCATTCTGGTTGACATTGACCTGCGCGAGGGCAAATGCGCCCGCGAGGGCCGAACGATCGACACTCGATTTCTGCTCATATGCCCTAAGTCCCTGGGCCAGAAATCCTGCGGCCCGCTCCCGGGCTGCGTTGAGCGATTCCGCATCCGGCCTCGCTTCGTCCGAGAGTTTTTTGTCCGTTACATAACGATTGAACAAAAGTTGCCCCACACTGATCTGAGCCTGCCCGCGGCGTGAGGATTCCCGGGGAATTTTTTCCAGATACTCTAACGCTTTTTCCGCATCACCATCCTGGATCGCAAAGGTCAACAGGTAGTTATTCGCATCGGCTGCCTCCTTGGAGTCGGCCCAACGCTCGTTAATCCGCTTGGCAAGTCGCTCAATGCGTTGTTTTTCAAAATCGTTGTTTTCGCCCGCTTCACCAAATTCCCTCAGCCATGCGTTGAGGGCAACATTGGTGCCAAATTTATCCTCTTTACCGCCCGGATATTTCCGCCCCAGATACTCTCCGAGTACGGCCGCCCGCAGGTTATCGCCACGCTCGAAGAAGAGATAGCATAAAGCGCTCTGGACACTTTTTACCTTAGCTGGCAAGGATTCATTGTCGGTCATTTCGATCGCCAGGGTGTAATACTTGAAGGCTTGCTCGTTTGCTGCCGACCGTTTCTTTTGTAATTCTTCTTTTTTCTCGTCCGCTGCCTTGGCAATCGCCTCCGTCAAGGCTCTGCGCCGCCGCATGGTGGCGGTCGCACTGCTAAACGCTTCATCAAAGTTTTTTGGTTCTCCTTTGGGTTTTTCCTCGATCTCCCTGCCCATCGCGACCAGCGCCTCGGTTGCTTTATCCCTCCACTCGTTATTCGATTTGGATTTTGCCAGCTTGAGGAAGATTTGAGAGGCTTGCTTGCGGAGCTTCTCCTGCAGCCCTTTCTGATCCGGTCCCAGGATAGACGCTAAATCAACCGCAGCTTTGGCCTGAAGAAACTGAATCGCCTGAGTCACCGGCGTGACCTTCACATTATCACGAAGCGTGATTTGGGCCAGCTCAATCGCTGCTTTATATTTTTTCTGGCCAATATTGCACTCGATCGTATAACGAATCGCCTCCAAGCCGAGATTTTTCTGCAGCGGGTTTTCAGACTGCTCTAAATCGATCAATTCAACGAAGCAATCCAAAGCCCGTTCATAATCGCCCAATTCCGTGAGACATCGTCCCTGCTGCAGACGGCAAAAAAGACCGATCAGCCTCCCCTCGTGCTTCTCAAACATTTTTTCATATTCAGCCCCCACCTTTCCCACTTCGCGCTTGCGCTGCTCACTTCCCTCGGGATACGTGGTGGCGTTGAGATCGAGAATCTTTACCTGCAATAATTCCGAACTAATCCAATCCGTGCGCAGCTTGTCACGCTGCCCGATGAGCTTCTTCTCCAAGCGGGTTAGCCGCTTGGCCCCGCTTTGCGACCCGTCTTTTCGACCCGCAGCCTTTCC
>JAUWIQ010000118.1 GCA_030605285.1 Planctomycetota bacterium | reverse complement strand
GTATATATCGCCCGTTGGTTCGCCTCAACCGCTCAGCAGAGCGCCCGCTAAAAATTCGGCCGCGCAAAAATGTGGGTGGTGGGCAATGCCGCCGCCGTTTGTGCCCGAGGGTTGCTCGGGGAGTTCCACCTGAGGAGCAAATTGGCCACCAACCTGGCACAGATAATGCCAAAGTGGCAGGTTTTTGGATCCCCGGCCCGTGACTGCCATAATGGCATTGACTGCCACTGATTCTGGATCGAATAAAATTCATTAAGTTCATGATAAATAGTATCTTACGTCATTTAAATGACTTTGGCATGAGGCTTGCTTTTATGTCTCTCAGCCGCGAATCGGCCCAGTTTTTACCGCATCGGCGGGCATTGCGCCGTCGATTTGAGCTTTCAATCAACAACCTAAATCTAGCAGGAGAATAGTCATGTTACGGATGCAACACCATGGTTTGAGACCGGTCGAGCAATTTCGCTCCGATATGGACCGCATTATCGAGGATGTTTTTGGCGCCCGTGTTAAGTCCCTGCCCCAGGTTGGGGGAGGGCGAGGGAACCCACCCCTCGATGTCTGGGAAGAGAACGACGATTTTTTTGTCACGCTGGAGGTCCCCGGTACGCCCCAAGGGGATGTCCAGATCACGGCCCTCGGCCGGGAATTGACGCTTGTAGGCGATCGGGGGGGGTCGGAACACCCTGCGGATCAGGAGACCGAACCCGCAGCACAGGAGAGCGAGAACGCTGAAAGTGAGGCAGAGGCCTCAACGCCAATCTACTATCACCGCGAGCGGTTGGCCGGTCCTTTCCACCGGGTAATTCGGTTTCCGTTTGATATCGATGGGGAGCAGGTTGAGGGGACTTTGACGGCCGGAGTCTTGACGGTTCGTGTCCCTAAAGCTGCAAGTGCAAAACCTCGCAGGATTGAAATTGGGACGAACTGAAATCGGCCCCAAACGGAGATGAAGGATTTCTCAGCGGCAGCCCCATCAGCATGGGGTTGCCGTTTTTATTCCCTCCCGAGGAACTGGCAGCGAGGGCTGGAAATGTTCCTCGTGCCGTCGCACGGCGACCTTCCCAATTGACCAGATGGGCTGGCGATCTCACCTTAGTGGACCCGCTGGCCGGGTGCCGCGCCTTGATCTGGGCTGAGGAGAAATACCTCATCGCCACCAGGGCCCGAGGCAATCACCATACCCTCGCTGGTGCCGAATCTCATCTTCCGCGGGGCAAGGTTTGCCACGCAGACAACGAGGCGTCCAAGCAGCGATTCGGGCTGGTAGGCCGTTTTAATGCCAGCAAATACCGTACGTTGTTCTTCGCCACCGAGACTCAGGGTCAACTTCAGTAGCTTACGGGCCTCGGGAATTGATTCTGCTGCGATCACGCGCGCAATGCGTAGATCGACTTTTGAAAAATCGTCGATTGAAATTTCATCGGCTACCGGTTCTGCGGCAAGTGGATCGCCGCTGTCTTGTAACGAGTTGACGTCTGGATTCGCTAACGTATCATCGCGACTTTCATCAATCATGGCTTGAACCTGCGGTTTGTCGATTCGATGGATCATGTGCTGAAACGGATTAACGGGTCTTCCGATCAGGGGTGTTTGCGACTGCATCCAGTCGGTGATAGGATCACCGAGCAACTGCTCGCATTGCTGGGCCAGTCGAGGTAGCACGGGTGCCAGATAAATTACGATTTGACGGAAAAGGTTCAACGCGACCGTGCAAACATCCTGCAGTTGAGAGAGCTTAGCGGGGTCCTTACGGAGTTCCCAGGGCCGATTCTGTTCCACATAGGGATTGGCTTGGTCGGCGAGTGCCATGATCCGTCGCATGGCTTGACTGTAATCGCATTGTTCGTAGGCGGTAGCAATCAGATCTCCTTCAGCTGCGCCGCGGGCAAAGAGGCCGCCATCTTCAGGATAGGTTTCTGCGAGTCCCTGCTGCTGCACAAATTTTGCCGAGCGACTAGCTAGATTGACAACCTTTCCAACGAGGTCCGAATTGATCTTGGTGACGAATTCATCAAGGTTGAGGTCGAGATCATCGACCTTAGAACTCAGCTTCGCGGCATAGTAATATCGCAGGTACCCCGCCTCTAAGTGTTTCCGATACGTGGCGGCACGAACAAAAGTGCCCTTGCTCTTCGACATTTTTTCACCATTCACCGTTAAAAATCCATGAATGTGAACTTTGGTTGGAAGGGTGAAGCCAGCGGTCTTGAGCATTCCGGGCCAGAAAAGGGTATGAAAATAGGCGATGTCTTTTCCAATGAAATGGTGGATTTCACAAGCGTTGTTGCGCCACCAATCGTCAAAGGATTCACGATGGTGGTTGCACCACTCTCGAGTCGATGCGATATATCCAATCGGTGCGTCGAACCAGACATACCAATACTGGCCAGGATGGTCTGGAATTTCAAAGCCAAAGTAGGGGGCAGGACGTGAAATATCCCAGTCCCTAAGGGGTTCGCCCAGAAAGTGTCCTTGAAGGTAATTTGCAATTTCCGCTTGCAGATGTTCCCCAGACTGTGTCCACTCGTCGAGGAACGGGTGAAGCTGTTCCAGTTCGATGAAGAGGTGTCGAGCAGTTCGTATTTCCGGTGTCGCACCGGAGAGGGTACTCTGCGGATGCACCAGATCGGTGGTGCTATAGGTTCCGCCACACTTGTCGCAACTGTCGCCGTACTGCCTCTCCGAACCGCACTTGGGGCAAGTGCCTGTGACAAAACGGTCGGCTAGAAATGTTTTGGCCTCAGGATCGTACAGCTGTTGGATGTCTCGTTCCTTCACGAGCCCGGCTGCTTTAATTGCAGCCCAAAATTCCTTGCAGAGTGCGAAGTTCTCCTCGCTATGGGTACTTCCATAGTTGTCAAATTGGATATCAAAACCAGAAAAATCGGTTTGATGTTCCTGGTGAATATTTTCGATAAATTCTTCTTCGCTCATCCCCTGTTGGCGCGCGCTAATCATGATTGCTGTGCCATGCGTGTCATCGGCACAGATATAAATGCAGCGATGTTTGCGGAGCTTTTGGAAGCGAACCCAGATATCGGTCTGGATGTATTCAACCAAATGCCCAAGGTGTATCGGCCCATTGGCATAGGGCAGTGCTGCGGTAACGAGGATTTGACGTGTTTGGTTCATCGGCGACTGCAGTCGCTTTTTCTGCTACCGGAGGTTGCAGGGCCTGAGTTGAGTAGATCGTAAGCGCCCAGGGCGACCGCTTTGATCTAGGGCGGATGTTGCTGCGAGTGAGGATTGTATCCGAGGTCTGCAGAAACCGGGAGCCCGCAATACGGGCGACCATGTTGATAAGAAAAACGATCCCTCCCCAGCTGCAAACTCTGGACAACCGATTCAAGGCTGGCCGCGCTCCGGTTCAAATAAAGGATTAGCAAGTGGCACTGCTATCATGATTTTTTCCGGAGGCGGCCGGTTTTCGGTTTCTTTGGTACACAAAGTGCATCTGAATGGGGATCTCGGACCCGTCGATCCTTAACGGCCAATTGCTAACGCGTTGGAACAACAGAGGTTGTGAAATATTGACGGGTTCGGTCCGAGTGTGCGCAGTGCTTTTACAATGTAATCCTTATCCATCCAGTTTGAAAATCTTGCTCTTGCGGGAATGGATGGAACGCTAGTAGAGAAGAGTTTCGTTTGCCCTTGAAAATGGGTTCAATTCCGTGAAGGCAGGAAGCCGCTACGGAGGATCCGCTAGGTTTTGATGGCAAGCAGCTGACCGTGAGGCAACATGGAGGTTGCCTGCAGGCAAATCGATCGCCCCTTTGTGGCATCTCTCTGCCTCTGAGCAGGTGGCGACTGTTCTGTCGCACCAACCTCCTATTGCGCCACGGATAAGAAATTACAAAACCTTGTTCCAGGGAGGGAACGATGGTGTCGATGCAAATTGCAGCTTTGCTGCTGGCAGCCACAGGTGCGGGCGAAACCGTTCTTTACGATTTTCAGGCCCCCTGGTGTGGTCCCTGCAAAATGATGGCTCCGGTCGTGCAGCGTTTGGCTGCGGATGGTTTTCCAGTTCGCAAGGTCGATGTAGACCGCGATGCGGCTTTGGCCCAGCGTTATGGCGTGACAAACATCCCCTGTTTTATACTCATCGTCAATGGACAAGAGCAGGACCGAGTCATTGGTGCAACCAGTTATCAGCGCCTGAAAGGAATGCTTGTAACCCACGGTGTGAGTCGAGTCGGTGAGGGGCTTGTGAGTGCTCGCGGGCAAACCCCCGATCGACCAAAAAAACTTCTACCGATTACCGGTTCGTTTCTTCGTCGCAAGTCGCCCTCTCCGGAACGCCCTTTGCCAAAGGCAGAGCTTGGAATGCCTTTTGCAGAACCGGTAGTCGATTTAGTACCCACAGTGGAGCAAGCACCTGCCTCCCGTCCGGAGTCGATCGCGGCAAGTGCTGGGCAAAAATCCCCGTTCTCGAGCAGAGAAAGCGAGGATGCATTTGCGTCCCGCCTGCGGCGGTCGAGTGTGCGACTCAAGGTCCACGACCCGCAAGGTTACTCTTTTGGCAGCGGCACGATTATCAATTTTCGTCCCTTGGCAGACGGCCATAACGGGGAAGCTCTGATTTTGACCTGCGGCCATATTTTTCGGGATTCCCAAGGGAAGGGGCGGATTGAGGTTGATTTGTTTGATCAGGGCAATGCCTATACCGTGGCGGCTCGGATGATTCGTTACGATTTGCAAAGCGATATTGGTTTGGTTTCGATCCAGACCAATCGACCCGTACCGACTCTCCCCCTGGCGTCCGCAGAGAGTGTGCCAACGCCTGGCAGTCCCGTGCTGAGTGTCGGCTGTGATCATGGTCGCCCTCCCACGGTACAAATCAGTACCATCAAGGCCGTCAACAGTTTTGTGGGTCCGCCGAACCTGCAGGTCGCTGGCCAACCCGCAATTGGCCGTAGTGGAGGCGGGCTTTTTAATCGCAATGGCGAATTGATCGGAGTTTGTAATTTTGCGGACCCAACCGACCGTGCTGGGCTCTATGCCGCCGTCCAGTTGGCTCATAGGGTACTCCAACAGTCGACCACGGGTTTCTCACTTGCTGAGGTTCCCCAGTCTGACGCGCCCCACCCAGAGGCTGTTAATTTAGTGTCGCTGGCGGACAAAAGCGGACAAATCGGCAGTCCCAATAATTCCAGCGAACTGATCTGTATTGTTCGTAGTGGCAGTGGCACTCAAAGCCATCATCAGGTCATCGTGATCGATAATGCCTCGAGCGAGTTGCTCGATCGGATTGCCTCAGAACGCGCGAGAAGCAAGCAGACTTTTCCCACTTCCATGGCCCTGGGTTCAGACTATCAGAGGCGTGGTGATGTTATTGCTTCTGAGCAGAACGGTATCGGACACGCTCCCGCTCCGCGTCAATAGCCAGCCCGATTTGCCGCTTTTCTGATATCGATCGTAGGTGCACTATGGCACTAGGAGAGCAACACTTCTAGCAACGGTTCGTGGTCTGAGAGGTCTTTGAGGAGCAGATCAGGATTTGCGGCAGCAAGCTCCCTTGCGGTATGACTGCCCGTGCAGACGGCAATCACGCGGGCTCCAATGGCACGGCCACAGCCGATGTCGCGTGGGGTGTCTCCAATCACACAGACTTGCTGCTGTGTAAATGAAAAGGAGAGGTGTTGGCGGGCGGCCGACACGGCGTCCTGAGCCACAAGGTTGCGATCAAGATGATCGTCGCCATAGCCGCCGAAGTCGAAATAATCGGCGATCCCATAGTGCTTGAGCTTGATCTGCGCTCCTTGTTCTGAATTGCCCGTCAGCAGTCCGACTGCGATATCTGGTCGCTGCTGGAACTGTTCGAGAAGTTTTTTCACTCCTGGCAGGACGCGCCCCTCTTGAGAGGCCATGCAATCGGGAAGGTGTCGTAGATAGGCGGCAAAAAAATGCTGCCAGGCATTGGCGGTATTTTCGATGCCACAGTGTGTGAACAGGTCGCCCACGATGGCCCGATCGGTCCTGCCGCTGAAGAGGACCTCATGGTCTGCCACCTCTTTGCCGAAATCATCCGCGATCGTTTTTTCAAATGCCTGTTTTCCGGCACCGCCACTACGGATCAACGTACCGTCGATATCAAAGAGAATTATTTGCACCGTTGCCATTTCTTGCGTAATTTCCGAGAGAGCTTTTTTGCCACAGGCCTCTTCTGCTTGTGAACAAAGTACCAGTTTTTACGATTGTAGTGTTACTGCTAGCAAACACCCAGTCCGGATAAACGTCATCGAATCCTGGGGTTTTTTGAAAAGTGGCCCCCGAGTTGGCCCGCAACTGCTTGCAGGTTGCCAGTACCCAACATAGAGTTGAACAGATAGGCATTCAGCAATCAGTGGACGATGGTTGCTCACGCCCAAGAAAAAACAAACCCCATATTTTGTCGGAAGGTTGTCCTATGGATCGCATCTTAATAGTTGCCTCGTTGCTTCTTTTTCTCGCTTTAGACACCCCCGGGGTGGAGGCCAACGATTACTTGGTCGGGGGCATGTTCAACACGCCTCGCGTGACCCATTATCGGTATAAGCAGACAGGGCAAATAACGTATTACGGCTCAGATTGTTGTCCCCAACCGTCTTGTC
>JAUWIQ010000323.1 GCA_030605285.1 Planctomycetota bacterium | reverse complement strand
TAGACGAATCAGAGGATTACGCCTGGAGGCGAGCAGAGCTTCACCCCGCGGTCCAGCAGTACGCAAAAGATCTTGACTACCTGCAGAAAACACAATGGGCCCAAAAATAAAATGCTGGGGATAGGTCCCTTTTAGTGGCCGGACCAACCATTCAGGTTCGATCACGAGCGGGAGTTCGATCTCCATTTCCTTCCCATCACGAATGATCGTGAGTGGCAAGCGCCCATCTTTTTGATAACGAGGAATAAAATACTGAAAAGAGAGTCGCAGGTTGTCCTCAACTTGCACATTTCCTTCTTGATCCAACGGCACATCCCCAATCTTGGTTACCACATCCCAGGGCTGAAGAGGATAATCGTCGCTTTCATCAAACGTTTTGCGAATCATCACCCCCCCAATCTCTGAGGGCAACTGTAAGCGATTACGAAGAGCTGAGTTCCGTACGGTTTGCATCTCATCCAGCATTTTGTATTTACCGTTGTATTTCCCATCCTCCAGATCGCTCAAAAAAAGATGGATTTCTGTGGTGGGGATTAAATAACCAATATTTTCCGCAGACGGGATACCACTGAAAACCAGTCCGACAATTTTTCCATCGGCCAGAGCAGGTCCACCACTATTTCCGGGGTTGAGTGCAGCATCGATCTGGATCCGCAGTCCCGGAGTAAGATCGAAATAACGCGTAAATTCTATCCGCGAAATAATTCCTTCAGTAATGGATAATTGATCACCCCCAATCGGATATCCATAAACATTGACCGTTTCTTTCAGCTTTGGAATTCCCTCGGCAAGTGGAAGTGGTGGACGGTTCTCAAAAAAAGATTCATCGTCGACCTCCAGGAGGGCGAGATCCATTTCTGGTGCGAAACCGACAATCCGAGCGGGAATCCGCTCCGTCGATTGATAACCCTGCACGAGTAAGCGACTCGTGTACTGGACGACATGCGCGTTTGTGAGGATCCGCTGTCCGTCGATAACAACACCCGATCCGGTCGTCTGCCGTAGCGGCCCCTTTGTCCACGGTCTGAGAAAATCGGGCGACCGACGACTGGAGTGGATTTTTACAACTGCATTTCGGACCGGATCAGCCCAGGCTGCAAATGGGCTGAGTAATAAAAGAAAAACAGCAAGGTTGCGAAGGAACACAAAAATTCTCCATCAAAGAAGGCTCTGTTTCGGAAACATCATTCTAGCCGAAATATGCCCCAGAGCGGGATGGCAAAAGTGGCCAGAAGAATCCCAAAAGAAACGAACTCCATCAGCCCCGCTTTTCATTGAGCAAGCTTGCGGAGCTCTCCTCTTATGCCAAAATTGGCAAGACCGCGCGGGCCGGTTCCACACCTGTCAAACGCATATCGAGACCCTGATAAGGAACGCTAAATCGCATGTGATCAATTCCCAGGAGATGGAGGATGGTTGCATGCAGATCCCGGACGTGAACCACATCTTGCTCCGCGTGGTAGCCAAACGCGTCTGTCGCTCCATGGGTGATCCCCGGCTTGATTCCCCCTCCCGCCATCCAGATAGAAAATCCTTTAATATGGTGATCGCGACCAACACTACCTTTACCTTGAAACATCGGCGTACGCCCAAATTCCCCGCCCCAGACCACAAGGGTTTCCTCCAACAATCCCCGCTGCTGCAAATCCGTGACGAGTGCCCAGGCAGGGCGATCGGTTAAACCACAGCAAATATCCATATATTTTTCTAGGCCACCATGATGATCCCACCCGCGATGATAGAGATGAATAAAGCGAACGCCTCTTTCTGCCAACCGGCGCGCAAGAAGACAATTCGACGCAAAGGATCCATCCCCCGGCACAGCACCATACATCTCTAAAGTGTCCGCAGTTTCATCGGAGAGGTCCATCAATTCTGGAACAGAAAGCTGCATCTGGAATGCCATTTCGTAGGCTGCCAGCCGCGCATCAATTTCTGGATCCTGTAAGAGGTCGTTGCGATGGCGATTGAGCCCCCGAACCGTATCGATCAAATTGCGCTGCGCCGATCGCGAAATCCCCTGAGGGTTTCCCACGTAATGCACCGGATCCCCCGCCGCGTGAAACTCGACACCCTGAAAACGACTGGGGAGAAATCCAGCCGCCCATTGCCGCGAAGCGATCGGCTGAGGACTTCTGCCTCCGACGCTCGTCATGACTACAAATCCGGGCAAATTTTCACTTTCACTCCCCAAGCCATAATTGATCCAGGAGCCCATGGAAGGGCGTCCACTGATCGCACTTCCGGTATTCATAAAAGTGTGTGCCGGATCATGGTTGATCTGTTCAGTGACCATCGACCGCACGATACAAATCTTGTCGGCCAAGCGTGCCGTGAATGGTAAAAAGTCACTAATTTGCTGCCCGCTTTGACCATATTTGCGAAAACGAGTCAGCGGCCGCTGACACTTCAACTCTTGCCCTTGCAGTTGCGCTATCGGCTGGCCTTGGGTGATCGATTTAGGCATGGTTTCTCCATGCCTTTTTTCGAGTTGTTCCTTGTAATCAAAAGTTTCCAGATGGCTGGGACCCCCCGCCATACAAAGAAAAATGACGCGTTTAGCCCGAGGGGCAAAATGCGGCAAATCATCCAATCCTGGATAACTGAGTGCCGTTGGCGAGGCGGCCACTTGCAGGGAAGGCGAAAGACCAGCGAAGGCCACGCTTCCCAGTCCCAGCGCCGAGCGAGTGAGAAAAGCCCTTCGAGCGGCAAGGCGATCAGTGTGTGTGAATGGAGACATCAGAATTTAGTTTCGAGTGATTGTTTCGTGCATATTTAAAAGACCACGTGCGACGCTCGTCCATGCGGCTAACTCAACACGATCTTCTTTACTTGCCGTGGGTTTTAAACCGGTTTGAATCAAGGCTTCGGCAGCCTGTGGATCGCGGCGGTAAGTCGAACGACTCTGTAGCAGGAGATGCTGTAACAATTGAATTTCTGTCACATCGGGATTCCGTGATACGGCCCGCTTGAAACCAAAGCGAATACGTTCCTCATCAGCAGCGCCCCCTTCGGCGATGATTTTAGTGGCTAGAACTCGGGCCGCTTCAATAAAAGTGGGATCATTCAGCAAGACGAGAGCCGCTGAGGGCGTATTGGATTGAGTCCGTTGTGCAGTACACTCTTCGCGGAGTGGCGCATCGAATGCCCGGAGCATCGGGTGTAAAAATTGTCTCTGCCAATGCACATAAATCCCTCTTCGCCACTGACGCGCGTCAGTATCCATTTGATACTTCCGCTCCGGAAAATTCAAATGCCGATAATAGCCCTCCGGCTGATACGGTTTTACACCGACCCCACCCCTCTGTAGTTGGAGCAATCCGCTGATCGCCAGTGCTGCATCGCGAATCGTCTCGGCCGGGAAGCGGAAACGCGCTTGTCGCGCAAAGAGATGATTTTCAGGGTCGCGCTCTGTGTGTTCTGGTTCGATCTCTGAAGAGAGTCTGTAGGTATGGCTCATGACGAGTTGCTTGACCAATCGCTTCACATTCCACCCGTTATTTACGAAATCGACTGCCAGCGTATCAAGGAGTGCTGCGTGACTTGGTGGTGATCCTTGCCCACCAAAATCATCAAGTTGTGCTGCCAATC
>JAUWIQ010000199.1 GCA_030605285.1 Planctomycetota bacterium | reverse complement strand
TCTCCCCAAATTCTCGAACGGTTGATCCGGTTGTAGCAACTGTAATGACCGGGTGCATTGCGAAGAAGAAACACGGGTTGCAAAAAAAACTACCGGATCGAGTCTAGCGTGCTAATTTTGTATAGCGGAAAGTCCGGACTTTTTGCTCGAGGTTTGCGCTGTTTGGATTTGTATGGGAAGAAGTTGCGACTAGGCTGTCCGCATCGAGCCACCAGAATATCCGGCTGTGCATTCGCTACGAAGACCATGCCATGGGCGAAGGAGTTTCGCCTTCAACTGCTGCCACGTGATTGCAGACATCGTCGTGCGGTGTCGGTTCTCACATGAATTGATGGATCATGTCAGCTGCAACCAATAAATTGAACACACTGCAATTCCGAGCGTTGCTCACGGCAATGTTGATGCTCGGCTGCGTCTGTTCACTCGGTTGCCGTAGTTTTTACGATCGTACGCTGCCTCCTCCTCCGCCGGTTTCGGGTGTAAACGCTTCGATCGGTGTCCCCGCCGTGGAAGGGATTGCTCCGGTCGTGACGGGCCCTCCTGCCGTGGTCAACGATCCCCGTATGGGACCCCCCAATGTCGCGCCCCCTGCAAGCAGCCGATTATTTGGTGGTTGGCGCAATAACGCGAAGTTGACTCTCACTCCCCAGACCGTTGTCGCCCCAGTGGGCAGCGAGGTGGTATTGGTCGGCGGTATCGTCAATGACCGGGGAAAAGGAGCGGTCAGTGAGCGAATCGATTGGATGCTGTCCCCAGATAGTGTGGGGCAATTCGTCGCAGTCGATAAAAGTCCCAGTTGTCTGCTCTTACGTTTTCCCTCAAATCGACCCCGGAAAATTACCAACAGTTTTGCTGTCAGCAGCACGACTACCTCTCAGACGCTACTCGGCAGAGGCACCGAAACGAGCCAGGACAATATTACCGTAGAGCCTGGACAGACGTGGATTACCGTCAGTTCGCCCACCGATGGCACCAGCCATGTGACCGCCTTCGCGCCCCACGTGCCGGCTTGGGATCTCCGTAAACAGAATGCCACCATCTATTGGGTTGATGCTCAGTTTAGCTTCCCTGCACCTACAATTGCACCCGTCGGGGAGCGGCAGTCGCTCACCACGGTAGTCACACGTTTGAGCGATGGTTCGCCGCTGGAGGGATTTGTCGTTCGCTACCAGTTGGGTGAGGAGGGAAATATAGGTTTCGCTCCCAACGGGGCAACGGCTATTGAAGTCCCTACCGACGCAGCAGGACGCGCTACAGTCGAAGTGTTCCAGCAAGAACCTTTACGGAGTGAGAATCAAATTCAAATCGAAGTGGTCCGTCCCGCAGGTGTTGCGGGTGCTGCAGATCGTAGTTTGACGATCGGCCGCGGTTCAACGTCGGGGACTTGGACTGCGCCAGGAGTAAATCTTGAACTGTCGGGGCCCACAAACGCAGAAGTCGGATCGCAAGTGACCTACCGCATCACCGTAAGTAATACGGGTGATTTGCCGCTTCACGACGTCATCGTTTCCAGTAGGGTTCCGAATCAGTTGCAGTATGAAAGCAGCAGCTTGGCTGCGGAGAGTGAGGCGAACAGCCTCAAGTGGCAATTCAGTGAGTTGGGTTCCGGACAAACGGAAACGATTGTGGTGAATTATAAAGTAATTCGGGCGGGGCCGATTTCTAACTGCATTTCGGTTATCAATGCGGAGCGTGTGGAAGACAAGGATTGTGTGTCGACCAATGCGGCACTCCCGGTACTCGAGTTGAATGTCACCGGCCCCGATACGGCAACGGTCGGTGAACAGGTGACCTACGCGATTTCAATTACCAATCGCAGTACCAGTACGCTAAATAATCTGATCATAAAAAACACCTTTGATGAGGGGTTAAAACATGCGGTTGCCGTGAGCCCGATCGAGCGTGATTTAGGTGCCCTGGCGCCCGGACAGACGCGCAGCGATATCGGTGTGACTTTTGAGGTGACCAAGCCGGGTCGTATTTGCCAGACGGTTGAAATTGTGGGTCAGGGAATTCAGGCGGCGCGGCGTACGATCTGCCTCACGGTCAACCCGGGATCTGCCGCACTCCCCGGAGCTTTACGTGTGGAGAAGCGAGGTCCCAAGACCGGCAGGGTGGGGGAAACCATCATTTTCGACGTGGTCGTTGCCAACACAGGGGAAACAGCGCTCAACGATGTCAAGGTGATCGATACCTTCGAGCGCGGATTGGAGCCCAGTCGTGTCTCCGATGGCTACCGAATCGAGGAAGATCAGTTGACCTGGCAATTTGACAAACTTGCCCCGGGGGAAAGTCAGCAATTGCAGGTGGAAGTTCTCTGCAAACAAGCGGTCCGCTCCTGTACTCGGGTTACCGTGACGGCGGCGGCTCTGGTCGTGGCGGACGAGGTCTGCGTACAAATCGAACCGGCTCTCGAACCGCCGGCTGTGGGGGGACCTCTTCCTGCAGATCGTACCAGCCCACCGACCACATCTCCGCAGCCAGAGGCGAGCGGGAAAGACCAAGATGATGTTGGCATTGGAGATGTCTTGTCACTGAACGTCTCGGATTTGCGCGATGAGGTTCCTGTGGGTAGCAACATCATCTACGAAGTGACCGTGACAAATCTCCAAAATATTACCGACTCAGAGGTGGTGGTGGTTTTGACTGTTCCGGAAGGGCTGGCGCCCACATCGCGCGGGGTGGGCATTGTGGCACCCAGCAATCCGAACATTTCCGGCCGCATTATCCGGTTCAATCCGGTCGCCGAAATTCGCCCCGGGGAATCTTTGATTTACCGGGTGCCCATCCGAGCCGAACAGGCAGGCCAGTTTCGTTCTCAAATACGCGTGAATAGCAATTCTCAGAGACGACCCCTGATTCGAAACGAAGATTCCAGCGTCTACAGCGAAAATTGATTTTGCATCATCCCGACGTGGCGGGGTAGGGGTCGAAGCGTATCTCAACCGCATTGCCGTTGCCGGAAATCTTCTCAATCGTTGCCTGTCCGTCCACTTTCCGGCCCCGTAGCCTTACCACAAGAGCCCCGGAATCCTCCGCCAGCGTCTCGTAGATCCCGGCATCGTAACAACTCACCTCGCCGCGCTCTTTGGAGAGGGGACCCTCAAAATCAAGAAAATCCAAACGATGGTCTTTAAGGACCGTAGCAGTCAACGAACAGCCAGCGACGGGTTCGGCCTCCAAGGCCCAGGTTGCTAACGCCCCTTCTTTTTCCAGCATCAAATCCCAGTGCAGCGGTCGCGGATAGCCTGGCGGTGTTTGATGACGCAGTACGACGAAGCGGGGCATGAAGTGGCCGTCTGATGCAGGGGGTTACCGCAGGACATGGATAACGATTTCCGATCGGCTGCGTACCGATCAGGAAAACATCAGCAGGGCATACCTTTTCTTTCCTGCGCGCAAGACCATCACAGTTTCACTGGCTAAATCGTTCGTCGAGAGAGAATAGTCGGCATCCTCAATACGACGGTTGTTGACGTAAGCACCCCCCTGGTTAATCGTGCGCCGCGCCTCACTTTTACTTTTCGCAAGACCCGCACAGCAGAGGGCATCGATGAGGTTCAGCCCGTCCCCGGCCAATTCGGTTCGCCCCAAAGTCTGGCTCGGCACATCAGCAAAGATTTCAGACAATTCCTGATCGGAAAGTTCTGAAATTTCGGCACCGAACAGGACCTGCGACGCCTGGCCGGCTTTGGCCAGCCCTTCTTTGCCGTGTACAAATTCTGTGAGCGTTTCGGCCAAACGCTGCTGGCTGTTGCGACTCCCGGGATCTTTATGACGATCCTCGTCCAGCGCGTGAATTTCTTCTTGCGTGAGTTCAGTAAGCAATCGCAGGCATCTGCCAACATCGTCATCGTTGACGTTGTACCAATATTGATAAAATGCATAAGGGCTTGTTTTGTGCGGCGAAAGCCAGATTGTCCCCTGTTCGGTTTTGCCCATTTTCGCGCCATCACTGCGGGTCAGCAACGGGCAGGTGATTCCGTAGAGCGGGCCAACTCCCATGCGTCGGCCAAGATCGATGCCAGCGGTGATGTTGCCCCATTGATCACTGCCACCTATCTGGAGTTCACAGCCAAACTCGTTATGCAAATGCACAAAATCGTAGGCTTGCAGCAGCATGTAACTGAATTCCGTATAGCTCATTCCCGCCTCGGTCTGCTCCAGGCGGGTCTTTACCGAGTCCTTCGCCAACATCACGTTGACCGGGAAATGCTTACCGATGTCGCGGAGAAAAGAGAGATAATCCCAGGTTTTCATCCAGTCATAATTGTTGACTAAAATCGCGCTAGGGGTCGACTCAAAGTCGAGAAATCGTTGCAACTCTCCGCTGATGCTGCAGAGGTTGTTTTCAATTTCTTCCGCGGAGAGCAGAGATCGTTCTTGGCTCTTACCACTCGGGTCGCCGATCATTCCGGTGGCTCCTCCCGCAAGCACAATCGGACGATGGCCCGCCTTTTGGAACCGCCTTAGCATCATCAAGGCCACAAAGTTCCCGACGTGCAGGCCATCCGAGGTGGGGTCGAAACCGGCGTAGACTGTGCGACTTGCTGCAGATAACCGTTGCGGTAATTGCTCAGGATCAGTCGCCTGATGAATCGAGGCCCGCCAGTCGAGTTCCTGCCAGATATCCATGCCTTCTCGTGATCCTCCTGTTCCCAGAGGATTTAAAGTCAATTTTGTGTCGTTTCAACCAACAAGACCGTATGATCTCGCATCCACCGCAGTGGGGATAGAGGGGTTTGCGCAGTTGTTTTTCTGCGCTGCGTGCTAGCGAAAAAAGTTGTCATCCGCAAACGGATTACCCGTGCCACCGACGCGGGGCTTTGGCAGCACCTTGAGAATCTGGACTGCCAGTTTCAGGTCCTGCTTATTGGTGATTTTAAGATTCAAGGGGGAGCATTCCACAACTGTGACTTCATGTCATATCTGCTCCACCATTTGGGCATCAT
>JAUWIQ010000467.1 GCA_030605285.1 Planctomycetota bacterium | reverse complement strand
CAGGTGATTCTTAATGCGTCGATCGGTGCGATCGGTCAATACGCCGGCGACACAGACCGCACTGGCGCCGGTTCCACAGGCGAGGGTCTCGCCCGAACCGCGCTCACAGGTTCGCTGTCGCACCTGACCGCGATTCACGACCTCGACGCACTCGACATTGGTGCGATTTGGAAACCGAGAGTCGAGTTCAATACTCGGTCCGAGCCCAAGAACCATCTCATCACTGGCATGCTCGACAAAGACCACGCAATGGGGATTGCCCATCGAGACGCAGGTCACCTGCAGAGTCTGTCCCTCGGCGCGGGCCGTTCCCGCGACTGCCAGAGGCTGATCGACTACCGGATTTCCCGGCAGCGTAGTAGGGATCCGCTCCGCCTCCAAAATCGGCTCACCCATATCGACCCGAACGCGCTCGACCTGGTTGGCAACGACCTCCAACTCCGACTCGAGTACCCCAATACCCGTCTCAATCTTCATCTGCGACTGGCGTACCAGTGCTTCTTCAAACAAATACTTGGCCACACAGCGAATCGCGTTTCCTCACATCTCAGCTTCACTACCGTCGGCATTAAACATCTGCATGCGGGCATCGTTCTGCGCGCTCGGGTGGATCAAGACAAGGCCATCGCCACCGACTCCAAAATGGCGATCCGAAATCTGCCGCGCGAGCTCCTCTAGATTTTCCGGAACCTGTTCACGGAAACAATCGACGTAGATGTAGTCGTTGCCCGCGCCTTGCATTTTTACGAATCGCATAGTGCTTCTACGTTTTGTCGACAGAGCGAATGCTAAAGTGCCTATTGTATCGGCCAGACCATGCCACGACAATCTTTGTCTTTGCTCTCTTGTTGAAGAGTATCACGTTTTCTATTTTCCTTGCGTACCGGCGATACAACATCTGCCAGATCGGTTTCATTGCAAGGGCCACCGTGTTACTTTCGAGGAATCAATTCCTGCAGCCACTCCGTAGTCTTCCCAACAAGAGTTCGTTCTTTTTCTGCTTCTTGGCTAATTTCCTCAACTGCCCTCCGCACACCTGGCAGCGCTTCGCGAGTCGTCTTGGGATCATCCAGGGTGCCATAGACATAAAGCAGGAGAAGTTGCTGGCTGGCCAACCCTAACAGAGGCCGCACAATGGGCAGTTGCAACTGGTCATTTCCAATGATCGCGTGAAATACCATGCGCAGATTATGATCGAAGTCCATTTCCCCCTTGCCGAGCAGGCTGATGGCATCGCCGTGAAAATTAAACTGATTAAAAAGGATGTGGGTGCCCTCCACCTGAAAGTCCACATCGCATTTGTCAAAGGCGTTTGAATCGGGCTCGCGGATGCTAAGGATTTTTAACAGGGACAACACGAGTGGCAATTCATAGACGTTGCCATCGCGCAACTGCATGGTGCCAGCACCCTGGAGTGTGTGGGCCCCACGCGAGGAACCTTGGAGTCGTAGATTCCCCGAAAGATCACCCCGAAGATTGCGGCCTCCAGGCCCCATTTCGGTGGCAATGCGAGCCAAGTCCGCTCCAGACAGTTGCGAGTTGATTGCAAAACGCGCGGTATCGTTCAACGCAATCCGACAGTCGCTTGCAAGTTGTCCCCCATAGAAATCTGCGGTCACTCGCCTGGGGATCTTGCCAGGAGTTTGACGTTCTGCCAAGGTACCGAACAATACGTGTTGATCATTGAACCAGAGGGGGCCGCGGATTTGTGTAAACTGAACCTTCTGATAAAGCAAGGAATCGATATCCAGTTCTCCACGACTATAAAACCGCTGTCCGTCAAAACTGCCAACCAGATCGAGTCCCCCGTTAATCTGATCCAGCAACACGCCGCAACCGATTTTCCCCTGCAACGTATCGATGCCGATATTCCAGTCTGCCGTGATCGGCGCGGTCGTGCCACGGGCGCGCGCAAAACGAATCGCTCCGGAAAGATTGAAAGGTCCTGTGAAGTTCAGTGTGGTGAGGCCTTCTCTCAGGGCGGCGGGCAGGGCGAGCAGCAAGTCACGATCCGTGCGAATGCGGTCGATATTCAGGTTCGTGAAATCGCATTGCCAGCTTTCGTCGGCAGAAAATATACAATTACCCGAAGCGGCCATTTTCAGATTGCCATGCGAGGCAGTCAGGTTGGAAAAATCCATCCGGCCATTTTGATAATTGACGCGACCCCGCAAATTTTCCATCCGATAGGGAAAGAATGTAGGCTCTACGCGAATGCCGTCCATGTCGGCGGTAACGGCTAAATTGAGTTCTTTTTTCTCAGACTCAAAATCCAATCCAATCGCGACATTGATATTGCCTTGGGGTTTCAGTTGCTTCCAGAAGCGGTGCATATGCGCTGGCAGGGCGTTCTGGAGTTCTTCATCCAGGAGGACATTATGCCCGGTAATTTGCAAGGATAAATGACTGCCCGCTGCAGCGGGTACTAACTGACCGCTTGCGGTGACCACTCCGGTGTCGTTCTTGCCGGCGAGATCACGATAGGTCCACTTTTGTCCGACCCCTTCAAGCCGACCATGCACATCATATAACGGATAAGGAAATTTTTCGTAGCGAATCGAAATGTTGTTTAGATCAATGATATGGTGAGGCAGCCAGCGATCCCGCGGGTCACTGCGGGTAATGTGTACGGTACTGTTGACGCTGCCGTTGGGGGCAAAGGATCGAATCACTCGTTGTATTTTGTCGGGGATTGCCTTAAGGAGTCGTT
>JAUWIQ010000141.1 GCA_030605285.1 Planctomycetota bacterium | reverse complement strand
TTCCATGACAAGGTACGCCAGACCATTCTCAACACCAAAATCCCGAGTCTCTATCACGCAGGCGTGTTTCAACTGGCGACCGACAACATACTCGCGTTTCAGGGCATTGATCCAGTGACGATTACCCGACCATTGTGGCAACATCAGCTTCATGGCACAGCGGAGATGTTGCCTCAGATGCTCTACTTCCCAAACCTCAAATACCTTGGTTGTGGCAATCCGGCCAATTAAGCGGTAGGCACCCCAGGTATCATTTGGCGTATGTTTTTCGCTCGATGCTCGCATCACTCTATACGCACGTTGCGCTATGGAACCTCTTGTTCAAATGGCCTGATCCATCTCCTAGGAAATCGCCCCAGCTCAAGCTGGCCGAACACCCCATCTTAACAGACTCTGTAAGACAGGAAAACCGATGATCGAAGCAATCTATCCCGGCGGGGAGGGTCCGCGCAGCAAACTTTGGTAGAGTTTTCGTAGTGACTCGGTCATGGCCTGATGACTAAACAAACCTCGTAGTTGTCGACTCCCCTCCTGGCCCATGCGTCGCCGGCTCTCTTGATCTCCAACGAGCGTGCCGATCGCTTCACCGAGTTGAACCACATCGCATGGTGGAATCAGATAGCCCGTAACCCCCTGCATGACAACCTCACGTGCACCGTCCACGTCGTAGCTGACCACTGGCTTGCCGGCAATCAACGCCTGGGGCAGCGCGCGTGCCAGCCCCTCTCTTAGACTGGCGTGTACGACCAAGTCCATCGCACCCATTAGTTCTGCCACTCGCTGTGGAGTCACAAGCCCCGTAAATTGAAAGTGGTTGTCCAGATTATTTCGAGAAATTTCCGAGCTTAAAGAATCTTTCAGAATGCCATCACCAACGAAGAGAAATTGTACCTTGGGTTGACGGTCCACGATCGCGCGGGCGGCACAGATGACATCGCGATGTCCCTTCAGATCAAAAAGCCTCGCTACCTTTCCAACAACAATTTGATCGCTGTCATACCCCAACTGTCTGCGTACTTTTTGCCGTGTGCTGTCTGAATTTAGAAAAAGATCAACATCCATTCCGCTGTAGAGGGTGATAAATTTTTCGCGGTGGGCAATCCCTGCGGTGACCATAATATCTGTCATGGCATCGGCAACACTTACAAACTGATGACAACGACGTGCCGCCTGCTTTTCAATAAGCTGAAAAAATCGTCGGCTGATTGCGTTTTGGTACGCATGAAATGGCGCACCGTGTACGGTATGCACAATTGCTGGCACACCCAAATGGGCCGCAGCAAACCGGCCCAGCGCTCCCGCCTTTGCACTGTGTGTATGAACTACCTCTGGATTGATATCTCTTAGCACACGCTTAATTTGATGATAGCTGCCAGCATCCCGCCAGGGATTGATATTCCGTCGTAATGCCCCAATCGTGACCATCGGAATGTTGCGATTCAAGGCATCCTCAGCCAAACTCCCCTCCGGTCCCAAGGCCGGCCCTGTCACTAACAGAACCTCATCACCAAAATCTTGGATGAGATCCTGGCAACAGAGGATGGTATTTTCCTGGGCACCACCAACAATCAGTCGAGTGATCACGTGTACAATTCGCATCAGTCACCGTAGTCGACCGCGACGAGAAACAAGCCCTGGGGTGGCGCAGTGGGCCCTGCTAGACTTCGCTGTTGCCCAGCAAGTACCTGCTCAGGCCATTGTTCTGTCTTTGCACCGCGTCCCACTTCTACAAGCGTGCCCACAATCACTCGGACCATATTATAGAGAAAACCGTCCGCCTCGATTTCAACGACGATCATTCCCTGATTCATTCCATCCGGTCGTGTGACGGTCAGTTCCGTAACCGTTCGAATGGTGGACTCGCGGGGCGCACCGGTTGACTGAAAACTGCAAAAGTCATGGGTTCCTACCAGTACTGCTGCAGCCCTCGACATCGCTGCCACCTCAAATTTTTTCGCCTGTCGCCAGCAGTACTTGCGGGCAAAGACATCACGAACACCCGCATCATGAATGACATAGCGATACCGTTTGCTTCGCGCGTCACGGATTGCATGGAAGTCATCTGCTGCCGTGCTAATCTCGAGAACCGCAATGTCTTCAGGCAGACTTGCATTGATTGCTCGCTTGAGCACATCGATTGCGAGTGGACTCTCCGTTGAAAACCCCACAACCAGACCAGATGCATGCACACCGGCATCGGTACGGCCACTGGCCACCACGCGGATCGATTCACCCGTGACATCGGCCAAGGCAGCCTCGAGGGTTCCTTGGAGTGTCCGCGGACCATTCTGGACCTGCCAACCGGAGTACCGAGACCCATCGTAGGCAAGTGTCATCTTGAGTACGCGCATGGCCACCGATGTTTCATCCACAGGCGTACGACGCATGTCATACGGCGGCGGTTTTCATCTGCACAAGTAGCTCAGCGATTTGAACCGCATTGGTCGCAGCACCTTTACGCAAATTATCCCTCACACACCAAAATGCCAAACCACTCCGGCTTGAGAGGTCTTCACGTATCCGCCCAACAAAAACATCATCGTGGCCGGAGCAGTTGTGGGGCATCGGATATTCTCCGGAATCCAAGTCATCGACCAGCGTGCCCCCCGCCTGGGCCGCAAACAGTTCGCGGGCCTCTGGCACGCTCAGCTTTCGCTCCGTCTCTACCAAAATACTCTCACTGTGACAGTTGGAAACCGGAACACGAACGCAAGTCGGACAGATCTCGATCCCATCGTCACTAAAAATTTTGTGGGTTTCAGAAACCATCTTCATTTCTTCGGACGTGTAACCCGCATGCTTCTCCGAACCTATTTGGGGGATCACATTGAACGCGATCGGGTGGGCGAATACTTCGTTTTGATAATCCGACCCGGCAAGCTGAGATCGCGTCGATTCTTCCAAATCACGGGTTCCCGCCACCCCTGCCCCACTGGTTGCCTGATAGGTACTCACAACCACTCTTCTGATTCGAGCAGCATCGTGCAGCGGTTTCATCACGAGAACCATCTGTGTGGTCGAACAGTTCGGGCTGGCAATGATCCCTCGGTGGCCACGTATCGCCTCGGGATTGACCTCGGGAACTACGAGCGGGACTTCTGGGTTCATTCTCCAGTAGCCACTCTCATCGACGACTACACAACCCCTTTCTGTCGCCCAAGGAATGAACTCTGCAGCAACCTCATCCGGAGTACTCGCAATCGCCAGATCAACATCTTCGAACGCGTTGGCGGTCAATTCGGCCACCGCATGTTTCTCTCCACCAAACTCCAAAGAGGTACCTATGGATCGCTTCGACGCCAGAAAGCGAATATTTCTGTGGGGGAAGTTACGCTCCTCCAGCATCTTGCGAATGATCGTTCCCACAGCCCCCGTCGCGCCAACAACTGCCACCGTCTCAAACACTGCTACGATCTCCTATTCTAAAAATTACGCATCGCGTATTGATATATCCCCAGCGGGTCCACAGTATAGTCTTTCTTAAGAAAGCATTTCAACTCGGTAAAGGAACATGGAGGCCCGACTCTTTTTCCAATCCCTTTGCAGCACGGCACTCCTGTACGCATTGCATCACAAGTTCAATGACCGCATGATTTCGCAGAATCGTTTCCCAGAGAATATAAAAGCAGTAACCGATAAAAATACTTCCCAAAATCGCCACACCGAGATGAGGCGTCACCCAGTCAGCAGTATGCGAAAGGCCGGTCCCTGGATCCGAGGCTGCACCCAACGCGCTGATCACTACCGCAGTACCCATACCAAGAACCGCCCACGGGAACGCGCGCCGCTTCAGCCTCTGGCTTTCCAACCACAGGTTCCCATTGAGGTCGTATGTTTCAACAACCTCGCGGCACCAACGACTAGTACCAACAAAATAAGTGACCGCGATACTGCATACCAACATGACCACGATCGCGGTAGCGATCCCCATCAGCTTATGCAGCGAACCCAACTTCTTTTCGTTGGCAAATCTTAAGCGGTTTTCTTCGATCATTCCACGAACTTGCTCTACTTCTTGCAAGTTGTCCTCGTTCGTCGCCAGACCGGCTTTGAGATTGTCCATTTTTTCGGTCAGACTACGCAACTGACTGACTTGGCCATTTAAATCGACCGGCAAGCCAAGCAGCACCGTGATCGCCAGCATCACGATGGCTAACAGCGCAAGGGTTGCAAAAATACGTGACACAGTTCTACAATCTGGAGCTTCGGAAACTTTCCCAACTGGCAACCTAGCTGTCGGACAGGCGATGAGTATCCCTGGGAAAAGTCAACTCCCATCGAACGCAGCTCATTATCGCCCGTTACGAATCAACTCGCAAGTATCAAGGAAGGTAACGGATCCAGCGGGAGTACCCAAAATAAGGACCCGAGACGATCTGAGATTGCTTTCTAAAAATCAGGGATTCACCGCTACCCAATAGCTGAACGCTCCTTAAAATTTGATTATGCCAAGACCCGTGTTAGCCATTACGATGGGTGATCCTGCGGGCATCGGGCCTGAGACCCTTGTCGGTGCCTGGAGCTGCTCTCAGATACATACCGTCTGCAAACCGTTGGTGATCGGCAATTGCGAGGTCATGCAACGGGCGGTGCAACTATTGCAGACTCCTATCGATGTCGTACCAATCAATAGCCCGGACGAGGCTCAACCAAGTCTCTCTTCAATGCCCTGCCTTAGCGCAGGTTCATCCGAGGCCGCCTGCGTGCAACCGGCAACCATGGACGCGCGTGGCGGCCAAGCTGCCTATGATGCCGTTGTCTCTGCAGCTCGATTGGCGCAAGCTGGAAGCATTGCGGGCCTCGTAACGGCCCCTCTAAACAAAACAGCCCTCTATGCAGCGGGACACCATTTCCCCGGGCATACCGAACTTCTAACCCAACTCTGTGGCGCAGAGGAAACCGCAATGATGCTCTATCTTCCTGCTGCGGCGAACAGGACAGACGATACCGGATGGGGCATCGTGCATGTTACCCTGCACATGTCGCTCCGCGATGTTTTCCTGCACCTGCATGCGGATCGCATTGTCACCTGTGCACATCTTGCCAACACCGTGATGAGACGACTGAGATCCAAAACAGCCCTCGCACCACCACGTATTGGCCTCTGCGCACTCAACCCGCACGCTGGCGAAAACGGAATCTTCGGCAAAGAAGAGCAGAATATTATTGTCCCGGCAGCAGAACAGGCCCGCGCTGCGGGCATCGATGTTTCCGGCCCCTACCCAGCCGACAGTCTGATGGTTCGTGCCCGCGATGGTGAATTTGATGCGCTGGTCGCCATGTATCACGATCAAGGTCATATCGCGATGAAACTGTTAGGCATGCATCGTGCAGTCAACATCACCCTGGGGTTACCCGTGGTCCGCACCAGCGTTGCCTACGGCACGGCATTCGATCGGGCCTGGAAAGGGAGTGCAGATTCTGGTGGCATGGTCGAGGCGATCTCCGTGGCCGCGCGTCTTGCCTGCAGTCGGCAACTGCTTTCCACGACATCGGACCCACAATGAACGAAAGGCCCCAATGGTGCCGCCCCTGCCCTGCCCCGACGAAGACTCGTGCATTCTTTATCTGCTTCGCCATGGGGCCACCGCCAATAACCTGCTCACCCCACCGCGATTGCAGGGCCGCCACGAAAACGCCGGTCTCTCAGAAAGCGGTCGGCAGCAGGCAGCGACGACGGCCAGACTTTTCGCGGGTTCACTTATTTCAGCCGTTTATAGTTCCCCTCTACTACGGGCAACGGAAACTGCACAACCGATCGCGAGCAGCCATCAACTCACGGTGCTTGAAATTGCGGATCTGATCGAAGCCGATGTGGGAAACTGGGCGGGACGCCATTGGGCAGAAATTACCAGCAGTGATTCTAATGCCTACGGTCTTTTCATGGATGATCCTGGTCTCAACCCATATTCTG
>JAUWIQ010000352.1 GCA_030605285.1 Planctomycetota bacterium | reverse complement strand
CCTTTGCAGGGGGATTCTAATCGAAGCAGTGCGCGAGGGAAAGGAGACGCGCGACAACTGGACGGTAAGGATTTAGGCTGCGGTGCGAAAATTGCCGAAGCGAAAATTTCTTAACCGATCTATTTTCCCGCAGTACGTGTTACTAGGGCGTGTCCATGCCAGATGGAGCGAGTTTCTGCGGCGATCAAGGGGCCCGTTTCGATCGTGGGAAATGTCCCACGGTTACGCCACCTTGCCCAGCGGCCTGACTGGGTCCGCTGCCCCATCTCGGCCGCGCTAGAAAAAAGTGTTTTTTCAAGCAAATGTCTTTGCGTAGGCGTCGTGCAGCAGATGTTGGTTCCGGGAGAGTTTTCATCGCGTTTTCTGGACAATCGATCTGAAAACGGTAATATATAGCTTCGATTGAATGCGAGTTGCCAGCGGAGTTTTACAGCGGAGAAGGGTCATGCAGACATTCAGTACAGCGATCGTTTTGGCAGGGACCCTGACGCTGCTGTTGTTGGTAGAAAGTGCCATCCCCAAAGAGCCGATCCCCGACGCGGATTCCCAGGCGACAGCCAAGGAAACAATAAACGAGGTCTACGAGGGCGAACTCCATGATGCAAAAAAATCTGCCGCGATTTCCCAACTTGCAAGCACGATTCTTCAAGATGCAAAGGATTCCAAAACCGATGCAGCGAGCCGTTACGTACTCCTGAAAATGGCCGGCAAGCTGGCAGTGCGTTCTCGCAAAGCTTCCCTGGCAATGCAAGTTGTTGACGAAATGGACAAGCAGTTTGAAATTGATGCGTTGCAGATTAAGTTTTTGACATTACAGAATCTCGCTACCAAATCCCCAGATGCTGAGCAATCTGAGGCGATGCTCAAACACCTCATCTCCTTGACGGATGCGCTGGCAAAGCACGAGCGATTCGATCAAGCGATCCAGATGCTCCGCACGGCCCGGGCAGCAGCCCGTAAGTCCCGCGATACCGAATCTTTGAAAATGTTGACCCAACGGAACGGCGAGCTTGAAAGGAATCAAAAGGCATTCGGAAAAATTCGGGATTCGTTAGCAATTCTGGAAAAGCAACCGACCGATCCGGAGGCAAATTTAATGGTAGGTCGATTTCGCTGCTTTAACATGGGGCAGTGGGAATCTGGTCTCGCGATGCTGGCCCTGGGCGATGACCCGGTTTTGAAGCAAGTGGCAGTTGCCGAACTGAAGTTGCCCACAGTTGCCGAAGGTCAGGTGGCGCTGGCAGACACATGGTGGGACTTGTCGAATCAGGAAAAGGACAATTTGCAAGTGGCGATGCGCAGTCGCGCCCTTTTCTGGTATGAAAAATCGCTACCCCAATTAAGTGGACTGGCAAAAGCCAAAGTATCTCGGCGGCTTGCAGAAGAAAAAGGTAAGGATCAGCCCGAGCAAGTTAAGCCTGAAAAACTTAAATACGCGCTCAATTTCAATGGCTCAGGGTACGTGCGTTCAAATCTTCGTTACAGCAGTGCGCGCCCCATGACACTCGAAGCGGTGGTGATGCCAACATCCTATCAAGGTGACAGTTCGAATAAAGCGGTCGTTGGAACCTACTATCACTCGGGTATGGGCTTGATGCTCAACGGCAGCAATCGCTGGGGATTTCTTGTCAAAGACTCTCAGGCCCGTTGGGCATTTTCAGTGGCACCCGCTCAACTCGGCAAGATGGTCCATTTAGCAGGTGTCTATGACGGGAAAACAATTTCCCTGTTTGTCGATGGCAAAGCGCAGAGTACCACTGCCATGCGAGGGCCCCATCAGCCGTCCAAGCAGCCCATCGGCATTGGGAGCTATCCGCGGCCAGGTAATAAAGCCCTCGAATACTTTCGTGGCCAGATTGCCGCCGTACGCATTTCCGCTGCCGCATTGTACAAGAAAGATTTCAAACCCGAGGTTCCATTTAAGGCGACGAAGGATACCGTCCTGCTCTATCAGTTTGAAGAAGGGAAGGGACAGAGGGTCAAAGATCTGTCGAGCCATGAAAATCATGGCCAGATCATTAACGCCTTCTGGTCCAAGCTGAAGCGGTGACCCGAGATTCGGAGGACACGTTTATCGGGTTCAGGGTTCAATGAGTTTGGCAAATTCCGTTTCCGAAAGGACCGGGATCCCTAGCTCGGTCGCCTTGGCGAGCTTGCTACCCGCTTGCTCACCTGCAACGAGATAGTCAGTTTTCTTTGAAACGCTCGAAGCCGCGCGACCGCCGTGGCGGCTGATCAGTTCGTGAATTCCATCCCGGGTATATTTTTGCAGGCTGCCGGTAACAACCAGTGTCTTGCCAGAGAGGTTCCCCCCCACCGCTGCGCCCATCTCTTCGTCTGCCTCCATCTTCACACCGACCTGAGCCAGGTCTTCCAGGATTTGCATCCCATAGTCGGCGTGCAAAAAGTCGTAGACGCTCTCAGCGATGATCTCACCTATTTCGTTGATGTCGGCCAACTCTTCGACGGAGGCCGACCGCAGTGCCTCCACGGTACGAAAATGGGTTGCCAAAAGGATCGCCACGTTGCGGCCCACGTGGCGGATCGAAAGGCCGTTAAGTAACCGTGCCAGGCCGCGGTCTCGACTCGCGGCGATTTGATCGAGCAGATTCTGAGCGGATTTATCGGCCATCCGTTCGAGTGCTGAAATTTGTTCCTTCTCTAGCCGGTAGAGGTCGTCGTAGTTGGTGACCAACTGACGGGTGACCAACTGATCGACAAGCGATTCTCCCAACCCCTCGATATCCATCGCGTTGCGGCTGGCAAAGTAGCGGATCCGCTCCTTAATCTGGGCTCCGCAGCCGATGTTCGGACAGCGAATGTAGACGCCGCCCTCGTCTTTACGCAGCGCCGTCCCGCATTCCGGACAATGGGTTGGGAATCGGTATTTGCGGGGCCGTCCCTCTCTTTTGTGCTGTTCCACGCGGACGATATGTGGAATGATCTTACCTGCCTTTTCCACAACCACCGTATCGCCCACACGAATATCCTTCCGTTCAATCTCCTCGGCATTGTGCAGGCTCGCGCGACTTACAATGGTTCCGGCCAGTTCGACTGGTGCCAGCTCAGCGACCGGCGTTATGGTGCCGGTTTTTCCGATCTGCACCCGGATCTCGTTGAGTCGCGTGACGGCCTCGTATTTTTCGAATTTGTAGGCGATCAGCCAACGTGGGCTCTTCGCGGTACTTCCGAGTCGCTTACGTTGGTCGAAGCGATTAACTTTGAGTACCAAGCCATCGACTTCAAAATCGAGCGAGTGCAGATTCTCAATTAAGCGTTCGCAATGCGCGATGGCCGCTTCAATATCGGCAAAGCATTGGACCAGCGGCGTGGCTGGCAGACCAAAGTCGCGCAGTTCCTCAAGGAATTGCATATGGGTCGCCGCGCGTAGATTTTCTTCGTAGCCCACTCCGTGGAAAAATATGTGTAAGCGACGCTCAGCGCATTTGCGGGG
>JAUWIQ010000131.1 GCA_030605285.1 Planctomycetota bacterium | reverse complement strand
GTCTGGCGCAAGTGCTGCATATCAATCGGGTCCTGAAAAATCCCCAGTTCTTTCGTGAGTCGCAGGTACTCTGCCTTCCCGGGGGATTCAGCTATGGGGACGACGTAGCTGCCGGGCGGATTCTGGCCAATCAGATCTGCCACCACCTGACCGACGCACTGCAAGAATTCCGCGCGGACGGAAAACTGATCCTGGGGATTTGCAACGGCTTTCAGGTGTTGGTCAAAGCGGGCATGCTGCTCGCAAAGGACAACTCCCCAGAGACAATGAACAGCACCGACTCGCTGGCAACACTCACCTGGAATGATTCGGGCGTCTTTGAGGATCGCTGGGTGCATCTGGCGGCCAGCGGAGATAAATCACCCCTGCTGCGCGGCATCGATTCGATGTATCTACCTGTGGCGCACGCGGAGGGAAAGTTTGTCACCCGCAGCCAGGAGGTGCTTCGCCAGTTGGAAGCGGAAGAGCAACTGGTTCTGCGCTATACCGATCCGGCATCTCCAGAGGACAAACAAGTCGCCTATCCCCACAACCCCAATGGCTCCCAGCAGGCGGTCGCCGGCCTCTGCGACGAGACCGGCCGGGTCCTGGGATTGATGCCCCACCCGGAACGTCATATCGACCGCACCCAGCATCCCCGCTGGACGCGGGGCGAAGCGGCGACCGTGGGAGATGGTCTGGCAATGTTTCGAAATGCCGTCGATTATTTCAGCTAAGCAATCCCCGCCCCAAAACCATCACCGCGGGCCTTCGCTGCCTCCGACCGACGGTTTGCTCCCCGGGTAGATTGCTCTGACGGAAAATGTGGTTGGGGTGGCTCAAAGTCGATGTCGTCGTAACGCGAAATGTAACCGGACTGTTTCGATCGTTCCAACTCCAATTGGTATTCCTCGACGGCTCGGCTTTGAATCATTTCACGACAAGCGGTATTGATCGGATGCGCGATGTCGGCATAGAGCTTGGTCCGTCCACCCTCGTCCTTGGGAACGCGATCCGTTTTTAAGTTATGGCCACACTGATTACAAAAGGCGGCCCGCAGATGATTCTTGTAGCCACATTCCACGCAATGCGCAGTCAGCTTGCGACTCGGCATCGCAACAAAGGGGCCCTTGGCACCTTCGATGATTTTTAAATCGCGAATCACAAAACACTCGTCGACTGTAATCGAGCAAAATGCTTTGAGGCGATCGCCACCCCCTTCGATAATTTTGATACGGACCTCGGTGACTTCCACGATCTATCCCCTGCGGAAAAATAAGATTCTGATCAAAAGGCTCGCCGGACGGTGAAAACTTGCCCTAGATTACGACCTCGCAATCTGGCGGCTATTTGTTTTGCGTGACGCGCATGGTGACAAATTCCAAAATAACTGCTTCCGCTCCCTGTCATCTGGTGTGCCAGACATTGCACGGATTCAAATTCATCGCGCAGACGACGGATCCAGGGCGAGAGCTGGTTTGCCGCTTCCTGGAGCCGGTTGTGCAACGCCCTCTTTATCAAGCCAAGCGATCCCGACTGCAGAGCGGAGAGCAACGATTCGATCTGCTGCTGTGTTTCCGGCACACGGCTTGCTCCGTAGACGGCCGCCGTCGAGAGGCCCTCGGGAGGTCGCACGATCACCGCATGCACATCGCCGATTTGCCGCAGCGGTGAGAGTCGCTCTCCGCGCCCGCGGACAATTGCCGGCGTCTGCCAGAGAAAGAAGGGCACATCACTACCCAACTCGAAGGCAATCTCTGCCAATCGATCGCGCGACCAGCCAATGCCCCAGACCCGATTGGCTGCCAAGAGGGCCGCCGCGGCATCGCTCGAACCACCTCCCAGACCTGCCTGGGTCGGAATCCGCTTCAGCAACCGGACCTGGGCTCCGGCGGTCGACCCGCTTTTTTGTCGCAACAGCTCCAGCGCCCGGACCACCAGATTCGTTTCGTCTGCCGGCACGGCGCTGCATGGTTCCCGCCCTGCGCGGCCGCACCAGTGAAATTCAAAATCGATTTCGCCAGGTTCCGCTGCCCTCGCAGATGGGATCGCTTTGAGAAACAGGGTATCGTAGAGCGATACCGGGACCATCAACGTTTCCATGTCGTGATAGCCATCACGGCATCGCGCGAGAAGTTCAAAATAGAGATTGAGTTTGGCGGGCGCGTGGAGAATGGCACCCTTGCCCCCCGCAGTGACCAACATCAAATCGAATCCCTGCTTCATTGCCAGGAGTCTAGTCAGACACGCCGATTCAAATGAATTTCCGCAGATGAATGCCGGAAAATAAATTACTGCAAAAAAAGAACTACCGACTCGCACCTTGAATAGCTGACCGGATTGTACTAACTCAGCAGGGTCCGTCAAGTTTTTTCTCCTATCCCTATGCAGCTTATCCATTTAAACATCTGCGAGATCGCCGCAAAAATATTTCCTGGCTGCCTTTTTCCCGCAAGTCCTGATTTATTCCGATTGCTGTGGAATCTCAATCCGCTCTTACCCTACGATCTAGACCATGAATAAAAAACGGAGCGGTTGGAAACACGATCTTGCAAATCTCCTCCGTGGCCTGCTGATGGGTGGCGCAGATATTATTCCCGGTGTCTCGGGGGGCACCATCGCACTGATTCTGGGAATTTATACCCGTCTGGTCACGGCCATCAGTCATTGGGACAGCCAGCTTCTCGTCCACCTGCGGCGCAGAGAATGGAGCCGAGCTGCAGATCACCTTGACTTGCGATTTCTCATCACACTGGTCGTCGGCATCGGCCTCGGGATCGTGAGCCTCGGTAGCCTGATGCACCTGCTGCTATACGACTACCGCTCAGAAACTATGTCCGTATTTTTTGGACTGATTGTCGCCTCGAGCCTGGTCGTGGCCCGTCTCGTACATCGCTGGCATGGGCTCGCGATGCTCGCAGCTCTCCTGGGTGCATTGGTCGCCTACGCAATTACGGGAGCAGCAACATCCGACACACCCGCGGGGCCGGTCACTCTGTTTTTCTGCGGCATGCTGGCGATCTCCGCGATGATCCTCCCTGGAATCAGCGGCGCGTTTATCATGTTGCTTTTAGGTGTCTACGAGCAAATTACCGGTGTCTTGAAGGACTTGACCAGGGGCAATCTCTCCGCGGACGGTCTGTTAGTGATCGCCAGTTTCGCCGCGGGCTGTGTGGTTGGAATTTTGATTTTCAGCAAAATCCTCCGCTGGCTCCTTTCAGAGTACCACGATTTCACCATGGCCTTGCTCTGCGGATTCATGGTGGGCTCGCTCCGCAAGCTCTGGCCTTTTAACGAACAATTTGCTGAAAAAATCTCCGCGACTCCGCTGAGTCATTTCTGGCCTGAGGGGCTAACCCGATCGTTGCCCGCCTTCCTGGTACCGGACGAACTCTTGATCCCTCAAGCATTCAGCGGCCAAGTCGGGCTCTGTCTGTTGCTCGCGGTCGCGGCCGCCGCCGCGGTACTCTTGCTGGAATGGCTCTCGGGGGGCCCTGAGGATCAAGCACCCCTCGAAGAAGAATCCTAAAGGCCTTCCCCAAGGAGAAGCATGTTCTGGCAGCAGGCTTACTGCCGGGTCAGGATGTGGAATCGCTCAATCAGATCGCGTGTGATCGGACCCGGTTTGCCATCGCCGATCAGACGGTCATCCACGTTCACCACCGGAACCACTTCAGCCGCCGTGCCGGTCAGAAAGCATTCGTCGGCAACAAACACATCGTGACGGGTGAGCGCGACCTGATGTACGGCGATCTGGGATTCGGCTGCCAGTTGGCAGACCACTTCGCGGGTGATCCCGTCAAGGATTCCCGCATCGCGCGGCGGTGTGAACAACTCGCCCCTGCGGACGAGGAAAATATTATCCCCGGTACACTCAGCCACCTCCCCCTTATGGTTGAGCATCAGGGCTTCCACGCAACCGGCCTGCTGCCCTTCCATTTTGGCCAGGATGTTGTTGAGATAATTAAGCGACTTGATGCGGGGGCTCAACGCAGCCGGGTGATTGCGCATCGTGCTTACGGTGACGATCTTGAGCCCATCGCGATAAAACTCTTCCGGGTAAAGCGTGATGCGATCGGCGATCACGATCACCTGGGGATCGCTGGTCTGCCCCGGGTCCAGTCCCAGGGTGCCCATGCCGCGGGTGACCACCAACCGTATATAACCGTCCTCGATCTCGTTGAGTTTGAGGGTTTCAACCACGGCGGCCGAAAGCGTTTCGAGCGGGATCGGAATCTCGAGACGGATTGCCTTAGCCGACTCCCAGAGTCGCTCGAGATGCTCCCTGAGGCGGAACACTTTGCCGTCGTAGCTCCGCAAGCCCTCAAAGACCCCGTCCCCGTAGAGCAGGCCGTGGTCGTACACGCTGATCCGGGCGTCTTCCTTCGTATAGAAGGTGCCGTTGATGTAGATTTTTTGCGCCACAAGATCCCCTTACTTCCTCCACGGATACCACTTACTCCAGACGTCCCTCGACCAGATGCACCCTCCGGTCCGCCTCGGCCGCAATGCCTTGGTCGTGCGTCACCATGACTATAGTGAGATTTTTCGTGGCGTTCAAGTTTCGTAGAATTTTCAGAATCTCCCGGCCTGCGTTGCGATCGAGATTGCCCGTCGGCTCATCGGCGAGCAGTACCTGCGGGCCGTTAATCAGTGCCCGGGCAATGGCCGTGCGCTGCATCTCTCCACCCGAGAGTTCACACGGTTTGTGCGTGAGGCGGTGACCAAGACCGACCATCGTGAGCAATTCGGTGGCCCGCCTGCGAAACGTGCTTCGCTCACGAAGATAAGCAAACAATCCGTGGCCGATGGTCAACGGCAGGAGGACGTTGCCAAGTGCTGTAAGCTCCGGGAGCAGGTGGTAAAACTGAAAGACCAAGCCGAAGGTGTTGTTACGCAACTGATCTCGCTTTCTTGACGAAATGTTGTCGATCCGTTGCCCCGCAAAGTGAATTTCGCCACTGTCGGGTCGATCCAAGGTCCCGAGCAAGTGCAGCAGAGTACTTTTGCCACAACCGCTCTGTCCGACGATGGAGAGAAATTCACCCTCCTGGATATCCAAATCGATGCCTCGGAGCACCGGAATGGTATTCTGCCCTTTGCTGTAACTCTTTTTGAGATTGCAAGCCGAAAGGAGGGTGCCGTTGCGGGGCGAAGCGGCATTGCCAGACGAATCCCCAACTGCCGGGTCCGGCAGGGAGTTGCCCGCATGGGACAGGTCCCGTCGCGGCTGCTGGGCCGCCTGGGTCACATTACTCATAGCGCAAGGCCTCCACGGGATGTAAGCGAGCGGCTCGCAAGGCGGGCAGAATACTCGCAATCACCGCAATTGCAATCGCACCGGCGATGACCCAGGCGATCATCATTGGCTGAATCAAGGTCGGTATTTCCTGAAAATAATAAATAGAAGGATCGAATACGGGTTGGCCACTGAGGAACTCCACCCAACTGCGAAGATGGTCGATATTCTTGACGAACAACAACCCCAGTAGCAGACCGGCACCCGAGCCGACCATCCCCAGCAGGAGCCCATACGTCAGAAAAATACTCATCACCCCGCCACCCGATGCCCCCAGCGACTTGAGAATGCCAATGTCCTTGGTCTTCTCCACAACGATCATGAAAAAGATCGCCAAAATTCCAAATCCGGCCACGGCAATGATCAAAAACAGAAGAATGTTCAAAATCGCGGTTTCCATCTGAACGGCTGCCAGCAAGGGCCCCTGCTTGTCGCGCCAGGTGGAAATCCCGTACATCTCCAGCGGAAAGGCAGCCCGCAGCTTATCGCGAAACTTTTCCAGGTCGGCACCCGCCCGCAGTTTGATCTGAATCGAATTGATATTGGCTACGCCTGTGGTGGGATCAATCATGCCTCGCATCTGCTGCAGTTTTTCAAGCGGGGCAAAGACGAAGGCGGAGTCGTATTCGCTCATCTTGCTCTGATAAAAATCGACGACCGTAAAACTGCCACTCACCGCCTTGGGGGGCGTGCCAGCCGTGGGAAACGTGAGTTTCACATCGTCGCCGGGCAAGACCATAAAATAGTGGTCCCCATCACGGCCCATTATCTGGGAGAGCGCGTAACCAATAATAATCCCCGTCTCCTGCTCAAGTGCCTTGTCG
>JAUWIQ010000316.1 GCA_030605285.1 Planctomycetota bacterium | reverse complement strand
CGGCTTCATTCTCAAAGAGTGCAAAGACGGTTGGCCCCCACCTGCTTTGCCCTACACCCGAGACCCCTGCATCCCGACACCGCGCTACGATTTGCGCATGGCGATGAGTCGCAAATGAACCGGCCTGCTGGGATGCAAAAACACGCCCCCGCTCGAACCCCATAGCGATAGATGCTCTCTCCGACCGCCTGGGGGTCGCCTGCCCGCGCGGCCGGAAACATCCATTCATGAATCTCCTCCGCGAGTTCCTGACTAACCCGCGATGGTACTACGGGAAGCTGCTGGAAGGCGCACTGTTCGGGCGGACCGGAGAGCCCCTTCTCCCCCCGAGGCCGGATCAGCAGCCAGCGCCAATCCTCGGGCAACTTAGCGCGATCTCCCAGGGTCGCCAATCCATCGCCCTGCGATTTCCCCAGGTCCCGCAGGCGCCCGCCCGCACAAAATCCATGACTGCCTATCGAAGAACGTAGACCCCGCCCGGTAGCGGCCGCCAATTGCGCAGGATCCAGTGGCCTTTGACCCAGGAACGCGACCAAACCGCTTGCTACCGCCAGCGCCAACTGAGTACCCGTCCCCAGACCGACGTGCTCGGGTGCTGCCTGCAGAATTTCAATGTGACATCGCGGTTTTTCCAGCTGCGCGGATGCCAGGAAGCGCTGCACGAACCGCTCCGTGCGGCCTTGGTGTCTGCCGGACACCTGCAGATGCGCTGCCGAGCGAATTCGGATCCAGAGTCCGGGCCGATCAATCATCGCCCCCACACCGCCAAATTGCCGGGCACCCGGACCATGGGCCGCCAGCAGGCCAAAGTGGAGTCGACTAGGCGCTCGAACCTCCACTTCAGTCGTCCCTAGGACCGAGACTGTCATCGTAACGCTCCCCTCGCGCCAGTTCCTTCCCCTTCGCCTAAGATGCCACGCGATCGCTAATATATTCGCTCAACAATCCAAAGGCCTTTTTCTCCTCGGGGCCACCTGTCTTTTCCACGGGGGAAGCAAGGCGATCCATCTCATTACGAATCTGTTTTGCGGGCAGAATCGCAGTCCGGGTTGCTAAGATCGCCGCCTCGAGAACGGCATGCTTTGCACGATTGAATCCAAAGAAATCGCGTTGACGTTCAGCGGCAACAACCCGGCAGGAGATTTCGGCCCGGGCTTGCGTCTCGTCAACCGATTCGACTTCCACCGCATACCAGCGGCAGGCACCCAGGAGGGCAAAACCTCGGTCCTCCGCAAGAGATTGCAGAGGTGGCTGCGTTACGAGTTGTCCCGTCGCCGCCCGAGCTAACAGCAAACAATCATCCGTAACATGAAATACCCCGCGCCGGGTCCGCTTGAGATTCGCAAAGGTGGTCGACATCTGGTAAGGCCGCAACATCATGCGTTGCATATCCGCTTCGACCACGGGTCCCATTGGAGAAATATTGACTCCACCATACTCGCAAACACTCGTCATGATGCCCTCAAGAACTCTTGGCATCGCAAGCCCTAACACGCCTTGATGTTTTCTGAGTTTCCGCACCGCGAATCGTTCTGCCCACCGATCCATCGCCGGCCTTTGTAACAGCGCAGAGTTCCGAGTTCCACTCTCCCCGCCACGAAGTGTCTATTTTTTCCGTTCGCGGTCGCGGACGCGCCAATGGCTTTCCTCACTCACCGATAGCAGGCCCCAATCGAGGGCCTCATCCTGCTGATAATTCTTTCCTAGAGCGGACGCGGTAACTGCCTTGCACATCTCGTAGCCAAGGTAAAAGGCATGTCCACGATCCATCTTGCCCTGGTCCTGATCGAGAAATTCCTGGAATAGGGCAAAAGGGTCGCTCCCCTCAAGATGGATTCCCGCGGTAATCAAATGCAACCGACCCCCATCGACAAACAAGCGGATGTTGTTGTCCTTAAGGTCGTCCTGCAACCGCTGAAAAAATTCGTCTCCGTATTCAGGGACCAGGATATCCCGCAGCATGACCAAGCGCTGCTCAAGATGTTTGGGAAGCGTCTCCTGATGGACAGCGTGGTAAACCAGTCGCCGGGCCAGCTCACACTCAGCGACACTGGTTTTTGCCCAATTGATCACCTGCGTGGTGAGAACGCTCTGAATGCTAAGTTCCTCACAAATTGCCAACAGGAGTACATTGATTCCCGCCGAGTCGACGTCCGTCAGCTCGGTGAGATTTCCAATCCCCATCATCATTTCGGCATCGGGATAACGTCGACGGACTTCGATGTAATGCCCCAAGCTGCAAGTAAAACCGAAACCAATGGGAGAGAGGACTGGATCCACGCGAAGCGGAACACCTGCCCCCGAAAGTATTTCGATCGTTTTATCCAATCCTGCAAGCGTTTGGGGGTCGTCCGGAATGACGACAACCTCCACACCCCAATCGCGCGCTGCCTGGCAGGTGGTTTGATTGACCGAGAGAACCAGTTCGGCGCCGGCCGCAGTGGCTGCAGCAATCTCCGTGATGTTCATGCTATCAATGGAGACCCGATGGCCCTCATCCTTCAGGGCACGAACTGCGGCGCCTACGCCCTGCCACGTCTCCCCCGGAGTACACCCCAGGTCGATCATGTCGGCACCCGCCGCAGCCAAACCGGCCGCCTCTTGAATCACCTCCGATAGCGGCATTCCCGGGGGATGATTTATCTCGGCAATCAGTTCAATATCATAGTAGCCATAATCCGTTGCTGACCTGCCGCCTTCACGAAAGAAACCCGCCAGTCGTCTCAAATCCCCAGGGCCACGCTCCACGGGACAGCCTGCAGTCGCTTCGAGAATTGCCAAATCCCCCTGACAGTAACCGGGCACGATCACGCGAGTCGCCTCGGCGGGTGTGCTCAGTCTCCGAGAAACCCAATCGGTGGTCATCAGTGCCGCCACCGTGATCTTGAGTACGTCGATCGTATATTGGAATTTGAGATCGGCGGCCAACGGTACCACGACCTGGCGCAACGAATATTCCGCCAGTCGTCCCGTCACAAAGTGAATATGCTCGCCTGACCAGTCGCGGCATCCATTTTTAATCTCGGAACCTCCCACCGGCACACCTTGTGGACTATCGTCGTCCACCGTTGATCGACACAACTTGTCCACTAATGAATTGCGCTGCGGGGGTAGCTAAAAAAACCGCCATCGCCGCCACGTCCTCCGTGGTACCCCAACGGCTCAGCAAGGATTCCTTACGGGCCCGCTGCTGCCAAAATTCATCTGCCGACTCTGCCCACTGCGTGCGAATCCAGCCTGGGGCCAGGCAGTTCACGCGGACCTCCGGGGCCAACGATTTTGCCAACGACCGACTCGCCGCCATCACGGCCCCCTTAACTGCCGCAAACAATTCACCGCTGTCGCCAGCCATCCCGCATTCTGCCTGATCCCATCCCATATTGAGAAGTAGGCCGCCTCCGGCTGTCTTCATTACCGCCCCCACACGACGAGAGATTCGCATCGTCGCGACGACATCCACGCTCCAGAGCTGTTGCAGCTTTTCTTCAAAACTTGCCTCAGCCAATGGTCCAGTGAGAATATCTACCCCCGCATTGTTGACCCAGACGTCAATCGGATCGCGCCATTGGAATGCCCGCGTACACAAAGTATCCTGCCCGGCAGCACTCGCCAGATCAGCGCAGACAACTTCAGCATG
>JAUWIQ010000414.1 GCA_030605285.1 Planctomycetota bacterium | reverse complement strand
CCACACGCCCCATCTGTATTTTTTGGGCGGAGCGCCTTCGCTCAGATGCGCCAACCCTTGGCCGCACTTTTGGCAGGCACCCCAGCGCGCCGAGCGGGGCCTCTTCGCGGAGGTCCAACGCCTGTCTCGACTGTCGCGCGACTTCTGCCATCACTTGCTGCCGGAGTCGCTCCTGGGACTGGCCCGTTTCAAGAATCAACCGATCACCTCTGCCGCTTAACGCCGCGGTTGCAGTGTCGTCTGCGGATGCATCGGTTAACGGGGTGGTTGCCTTGGTTGATGGTTTGGGTTTGGCAAATGAAGAACTCGCTTGGGTGTCAACTGGGGTGTCATCTGCCTTGGATTCTTGGTCTTGAGTGTCCGGCGGCAGTACGGAGCGAGAGTAGAGCTTGATGGGTGGCTCGCGGTTTACGGTTTTGGCTTCCTCGGTCGCTGCCTGCAAGCTGGGCTCCAGAGGAGCCGCAGGTTTCTGCGGACGAGGGACCGGGGGAGGGAAGCGGGGCCGATCGGGCGCCGTGGAGAGAATCGACTTATCAATCGGGTTGGTCGGGGGAGAGAATCGAACATCCAAATCCTCCGTCTCATTGCTGCTCAGCTGACGGTTATACGTTGGGTCGAGTGCGGGATGGAACACTGCTGGGCTTACCAGAATGTTTTCTCCGCTGTCGCTTGCCCGCTGCACTTGCGGATCAAAATGGCCGGCCGGCCTCGTCGTTGTGACCGGTGGAGGTGATTGCCTCGCCACGGGATTGCTGGGAGCGGATTTCGGCGCGGGCAACCCTCCTGCAGCAGGTAAACTATTGACGCCCGTGTCTGGGAGTGGACGTGGCTTGGGCTGTCCGGTGGATTGGGACGAAGGACCCTTCATCCGGTCGATATCCGCCGCAAGATGTGACGGACTGTCTTCTCCAGAGGCGAATTTTACCGACAAGGTAACCGCCCTGTCGCAGTGAAAGGAAGCCGCTTCGAGATTGCCCTGGGCGAGTGCCTTGCGACCCTCGCGAATATGCGTTGTCGCTTGCAGCTTTTTCTCATCCATCAACCGCTTGACACTTTGCGATGCTTCCTTGAAGGGGTCTTCTTTCGGCTGCCGGTTGAAAAGACTGAATTGACCGATACTGCCACTCGACAGCACCCAGTGTGCAGTCTGGGCGAGGGATCCGGCAGAAGCCGATGAGGAAATTCCGGTTGTGATGCCCATTGCAAGGAGTGCAGCAGTTCGGAATGTCGTATTCAAAGCGAATTCTCCTTCGCAAGACTGCTAAAACAAAGCAATGTCTGAGCTATTTTACAGGCATCGTTTTGCTTCATATTACCGGTTCCCATTACGGGACTTGCAAGCGTTTGTTGATAACGTGCTTGTCACAAGCCCAACAGCGAGCATTCTTGCCGGGCACAAACACAAACGTCATCAGAGGTCCACGGAAAAGAGGATATGTCTACGAAAAGAAATCTCACGGGCCCGCACCCGATGCAACTTCCATTTGTTTAGAGAGATTTCAAGTGTCGTCTGTTCAAGGGAAAAAGGGTGAAGAAGAGAGATGCGTAAATAGTGATCCGCCCCAAAACAGTCAAGATCAATTGACAAGATGTTCGGCGGAGGAACGGAAGGTATCGCGGGCGAACGCGAAAGAGACTATTTTCTGCGAGTTTATGGCTGCTGGTGGTGCCAGCAGGGTCCTCTTGCCCCAAAATGCCTGATTTGAGCTTTAGAGAAAACTGCGAGACCGGATAGCAACGCAAAGAGAGTGAGGCTGCAGGGATTCGAACCCTGGACCTACGGATTAAAAGTCCGTTGCTCTACCAACTGAGCTACAGCCTCTAAAGCTGTGGTACTATAACGCTTTGTAGTCCAATTTCCAGTAGTCTGCCTCACGTGCGATACTCGAATCGGGCCTTGCCTTGATCGAATGCAGACCCCTGCTTCTGGTACGATGGGTGGTGCCCGCTTCCACGGACAGCGGTGTCCGTCGTTTACGCCAGCCTAACTGAGAAGACCGCGATAAAATGACGCGCCGCTCGCAAAAGCTTCGCCTCACCCTTGCCAGTTTGATCGATCTAGAGATCCAGTTGCAGCAAGATCAGGCAATCGCCCCCGAGATTCTCCAAGAGCGGGATGCAGCGATCGGTCTGGCGATCGGGGCAGATCGCTTGAATCCTCCTGCGGTATTTCTTGCCTGGCTGGCCGAACTTCGTCACAATTCGTCGCCCGCGGGATCCTCGCGGGGCGCGCGAATCGAGCAGTTGATCGGCCTCTTTGGGATGCTGCTCATTGTTTGTGGAGTGCTGCTCGGTGTCGCCGCCATGTCGGGTTGGCTGGCCTTTGATACGCAGCGGCACATCAACGTGCTGTTTTTCTGGACCACGATGATTGGAATCCAGATTCTACTTCTGGGCGTTTGGTTCCTCGCCGCGCTCCCTTCGAGTTGGCTGGCACGGTTGCCGGGCGGCGGCTCGCTACAGACGCTTTGCCGGGCAATCGGGCGTCTCCCCGTGGGCTTGCTCGGCTGGATCGCAACGCGGATCTCACCGGAATACCGCCGGGGCGCGCATGAAATAGCAGGCGATTTAAAGCGGATGGATTGGCTTTACGGTAATTTGCGGCGGTGGATCCTGATCCGCTTGACCCAGGTCTTTGCACTGGCCTTCAACATCGCTGCAATTGCGGCCTTCGTGGCACTCACTTATGGAAACGATCCTACCTTCGGTTGGCGAAGTACGATGCTAAGCGATCGGCAGATGCATTGCATCATGCAGGTCGTCGCTTTGCCGTGGGCGGAGTTCTGGCCGCAGGCGGTGCCCACGCTCGAGCAGGTCCAATACGTCAAGGATTCCAGCAAAGAAAATATTCAAGGCATGCTTTCTCCCGAGCAGCGGATACAGGATCTGCGTAGGTGGTCCAGCCTCTGGCCTTTCTTGCTCGCTTCGCTCGTTTGTTACGGGCTGCTTCCACGCATGTTCACCTGGCTGATCAGCGTCT
>JAUWIQ010000165.1 GCA_030605285.1 Planctomycetota bacterium | reverse complement strand
GTGAACCACTCTTTCCGGGAATCGTTGGCTATGAGGATACGGTCGCCCCAGAAGTCGTACTGGCGGTTCTCGCCGGACACGACATGCTGTTTCTAGGCGAGAAAGGACAAGCGAAAAGCCGGATCATGCGGATGCTCGTCCGTTTTCTGGACGAGGAGATTCCTTACCTGGACATTCCCGGATGTCCGGTACACGAAGATCCATTTCACCCGATCACGCAAACAGCCCAAACTTGGTTAGGTGAGCGTGACGAAAGTTCCGTGCCGATCAAGTGGTGGAATCGCGAGGATCGCTACACCGAGCGACTCGCCCCCGGCACGAAGTTTGCCGATGTCATTGGTGAGATTGATCCGGCAAAACTTGTGGCAGGGGTGACCATGGGTGCTGAGGATGCGCTGCATTTCGGGTTGATTCCGCGAATGCACCGCGGCATTTTTGCGATGAACGAATTACCAGAACTGGATGAACTAGTGCAAGTCGGTCTGTTCAACATTTTAGAAGAGCGAGATGTCCAGATCCGGGGTTATCCGATCCGGTTTGAAGTCGATGTGTGTGTTCTCTTTTCGGCCAACCCCGCAACCTACAACCGCAGCGGCAAAGTGATCCCGCAATTGAAAGATCGCATCGGTTCGCTCATTCGTACGCACTACCCGCGTGAGCGTGAACTGGCGATTGAGATCACGCAGGCTGAAACGGTCGAGACAGAGACAATCGATTACCCGGTGATTGTTCCCCGGTTCATGTGTGAGTTGATCGAGCAGGTCACACTCGAGGCTCGCCGCAGCAAGTATGTCGATCAACAATCGGGAGTCAGTGTTCGCTTTTCGCTGGCCAATTATCGCATAATGATCGCCAGTGCGAGGCGGCGGGCGATTCTGCATGGAGAATCACCGGCAGTACCCCGGATGAGTGATTTAGCGCACCTGGAAAGCAGTGGCCTGGGCAAGCTGGAACTAGATCTAATGGGCAGTCAGCAAATGAGCGAGTCGCAAGTGCTTGAGCATATTGTGGCCACCGCGATTGGCAAGGTGTTTGCTGAGTATGTCGAAGCACACGGTCTGGCCGAAATCGCCGAGATCTTTTCGCGTGGTGTACGGATTGAGGTCGGCGACATGCTACCTTCTTCGGTCTATGCCGAAAGGCTCACGCGGGTGCCGCCAGTTTGGGAAAAGGCAGTTGAAGTCAATGCGGCCGAAAGCGAAGCGGTGCGGGCAAGCTGCGTGGAATTCATTTTGGCGGGTCTTTATGCGATGGATAAAATTTCGCGTTACCAGCAGCATGGGCAAATCTCCTACAAGCTCGGATCGGACGGTGACGCATGAGTCGGAAACGCGGCCCGGGCGGTGTGATCCACACGTATCAGCGGTACGATCCGGGTCGCTTTCCCAGCCCCACCAGCCCGCCCCCCGATATGGTCTCCGGTGCGTTTGAACACATGCTCGCCTGGGGCAACCGGCGGCGACTTACCGAAGAGGAGTTGGCTCGTGCGATTCGTATCGACCCGAGTCAGATCTCGGGCCTGGGACCGAGTCTCGAGGCGTTGCGGCGGCTACTCGAAGAGCGCAAGGCCAAAATTCTGGCAACCTACGAGATCGAACCCGCGCTGCAGGAAACTTCCGAGCAGTGCGACCGGGGAGCTGAGAGTGTGCGGTTGCCGGCTGCGGAGCGACGCTTTTTCGACACCGCCGTCCAGGAACGCCAACTCTACGATCTTGAGCGGCTTTGGTATCGGCTCGATCGCGAGACGCACCCGGCGGCGGGCCGCTTGGTTTCGCTGATTGAATCACTCGGGGTATTTTATCAAATCGAGGAACTGGTCGCGCGCTATGAATTCACCGGGACCGAAACAGTAACGCCCGAACAAGCGATTGAAATCAAGCAGGAACTTGAGCGGATTGAGCAGCTGCTCAAACAACTGGAAGAAGCGGAAAAAAATGGACAGATCTATCTGATCGACACCGAGGCGCTTGCTGAGTTTGTCGAAGAGGCCGATCTCGATGAACTGGAAGGCCTGCAACAGAAAGTAGCCGACTATCTGCGGCAGGCCGCCGAAGAACAAGGACTCGACAACCGCGAGGGAAAAATCGAGTTAAGCCCGGAGGCCTACCGTATCTTTCAGAGTAAGTTGCTCGAGCGGATTTTTTCCAAGCTTGAGCCGTCACGAACTGGCCGTCATCAAACGACCGTTGCAGGGGAGGGGAGTGTCGAGTTGCAGAGCACCTGCCCTTATACGTTTGGCGACAGTATCACGCAGATGGACATTCCCCAGTCGTTCACCAACGCCATTCTGCGGAGCCGAAGTCGCAACGAACCATTGCGCCTTTCGGGCGAAGATATTGTCGTGCACCGCACCCGCAACACACCGAAGTGCGCAACAGCAGTGATTATGGATATGAGCGGCAGCATGCGGTACGAGGGCCAGTACATCAACGTGAAAAAAATGGCGCTGGCGCTTCAGGGGCTGATTACCCGCGAGTATCCTGGAGACTGGCTCGCTTTCTTTGAGATGTTTACGCATGCCGCCCCCTGCCGGCCAAACCAGATCCTTGATCTGTTGCCTAAACCGGTCACGATCACGGATCCAGTGGTCCGCTACCGCATCGACATGTCGCAGCCTGAGATCAGCGAGGTGCAATTGCCACCCCACTTCACCAACATTCAGCATGCGCTGCAGCTTGCGCGGCTCAATCTGGCCAATCGGGACACACCCAACCGGCAGATTGTGCTGATCACCGATGGGCTGCCCACCGCGCATTATGAGGGGGAGTGGTTGTATTTACTTTATCCACCGGATCTGCTCACCGAGGAGGCGACACTCCGCGAGGCACTACTGTGCAAACAAGCAGGAATCACGATCAATTTCTTTTTGATTCCCAGTTGGTCGCAGTCCGAGGAGGACATCCGCTTTGCGTATCGCGTGGCCGAGTCGACCGCAGGACGGGTGTTCTTCACCGCGGGTTCGGATCTGGATCGATTTGTAGTATGGGATTATCTCGAGCGAAAACGTGAGATATTAGGCTAGCAAACGCCTCTAGCTGCCCTGCAACAAGTGAAAGAGGGACCACCGGATGATTACCACCTCGTCATTCGAATTGCAAGATGAATCGGTGTTATGACTGAGGCACTTCTCCCCCAACGGACAGAGAGTCAACACCGCGATGTCTGATTTTGATCCTTATTACAAGTAGCTTGGGATTCCGCCGCAGGAACAGCCACCGAACCACTATCGGCTCCTTGGGTTGCAATTGCTTGAGCAGAATCTTGAGGTAATCGCGGCAGCGGCCAACCGGAAGATGGACTATCTGCAGGAGCTTTCATCGGGCGACGCCCATATCGCCGAAGCGCAAAGGCTGTGGGGCGAGTTGGCCCGTACAAGGGTTTGTCTTTTAGCGGCCGAAAGCAAGGCGCGCTACGATGCGGAGATTGTCAGCACGCGGGACTCCCTTCCGGAGGCGGAAGAAGCCATACCAGAAAGTTCGGCAGTCCCTGAATTTGATTCAGCGGACCGCGGTGCGGCAACCCCAAGGCGATCGGCCACCCGGCGAAGTGGCGGAAAAAAACGCACTTCCACAGCACGCCGGAGCGGGCGGCGTTCCCCATCGACACCAAGTGGTCCTCGGGGCACGGCTGAAGAGGAAGAGGAAGTTGCGACACCGACCGGTGCGAGTAGTTTACAAGTCAAGCTTGCCGCGGCAGTGATTCCTGGGGTGGTCGTTGTGGTGATTGGCATCATTTGGATGGTTGCCGGAGGGGATTCCTCGTCAAAGAAATCAGAGCAAAAAAATCTGTTGCTCAGAAGCAGAATGAGGAAACTCCCTCTGCCGATACAGACGACGTATTCAATAACTTTAATCGCAAAGCAGAAAGCAACTCGAATCCTCCATCCTCGACCTCGTCCCCTAAGTCAATTCCGCCAGAGTCAACGGCAAAGTCTGACACCAAGGTCAAAGAATCGCCCGCGCCGCCTGCGGCCACACCGATTGAAGAACCCGCTGACGAGCCGAGCGAGGCCGAACTTGCAGAAAAATTACTTGAGGAAAAAGGACTCGAAGTGGGCATCTTTGCCATGGATGTGCGGGGATGCTCCCTGGCGGTTGCTGCTGATGCAACTGCAGCCACACCGGAGCAAGAGGCAGCTTACACCTTCAAACCCATTGTGAGTTTGTATGTGCGGTGCTGGTTCTCTTTATGCAGGCCGGATTTGCGATGCTTGAAGTCGGTATGAACGCTGCTAAAAACACGATCAACATTCTCTTCAAAAATGTGGTGGACCTTTCGGTCGGTGTCCTCCTCTTCTTTTTCGTCGGCTTCGGTCTGATGTACCCCGGCGCGAACTACGAGGGAAAATGGTTTGGTTTCGGTGGTGCGGGAATTGGCGGATTAGAGATGGGTCCCGTCATGGACGCCACATCCGATTATTCTCCAAGTGCCGATTTCCTGTTCCAAGTGGCATTTGCTGCAACAGCAGCGACCATCGTCTCTGGAGCCGTCGCCGGCCGGATGCAGTTCAAAGCGTATCTGATCTACAGTGCGGTACTCACGGGATTCATTGATCCGATCAGCGGCATGTGGAAGTGGGGAGACGGTTGGCTCGACGCGATGGGCTTTCAGGAGTTCGCCGGATCGGTCGTCGTCCATACCGTGGGTGGCTTTGCGGGACTGGCAGGTGCAGTTGTGTTGGGTCCTCGCATCGGCCGCTTTGTCCAGGGTAAGTCGGTTGCCATGCCGGGCCATAACATTACGTTTGCCGCCCTGGGTGTACTGATCCTCTGGGTCGGCTGGTATGGTTTTAATCCAGGAAGCCAGCTCACGTACTGGGGTGCAGGAAATGCGAACATCACCACCTATATCGCCGTAACCACGACCTTATCGGCCGCTGCCGTGGCGGCGCAGGAGGCGGCGGTAGTCCGTGACGAGTTCCCAACCCTCTTCATCCGGGCATGGCTCCGGTGTCTAATGGAGGGGAGCGTCGATCCAGCTGGCATTTTTGGAGGAAAAGGATATGAAGCGGGTGTTACCGGTGCTATTCATTGGACTGGTAGTCGCTCACCCTACGGAGGCCGGAACCTTTGAGGGCAATGATGGCCGTAAAAAGCCGCTCAAAACTGTTGATGGAAAAGATCATTTTTTTAAAGGCAACATGACCCCTGGGGCAAATCTCAAGAAGGCGAAACTGTGGGGGGCAAACTTACGTACCGCAAATTTGCGCAAGGCCAACCTGAATGGCGCTAACCTGAATTACACGAACCTTACCAGGGTAAATCTGCAAAATACGGACCTGCGTGGAGCTTCTTTGCGTGGAGCAAACCTCAATGAGTCGGACTTGTCCAAGGCAAAACTCTCCGGAGCAGATCTAAGTAAGGCAATTTTACGGTACGCAACGCATTGGGATTTGGCCGACTGGCACGGTGCCCATTACGATGCAGCCGATCCGCCCTGGTGGCCCAAAGGAATGGACCCAAAGAAGATGGGTGTCCTTGAGAAGAAACTGCCCAAGAACTGACCCACCTGTCACCCT
>JAUWIQ010000408.1 GCA_030605285.1 Planctomycetota bacterium | reverse complement strand
CCACCGTCGGTCCATCGCGATCGAGATCGAGAAAACTCATCGCATAGACGGTATCGGTGTTGCCGGTAAGAAAGAGCGGATTCGAGTCGAGCAATTGATCCATGATCACGACCTGATGCGGCCGCTGGCTGCCAAGTTCAACGGCACCCTCGCGCAACGCCTCCAGCGACGCGGCCGGCACAAACTGCAAAAACGCCTCCATCCCGCGGGCAAAGTCGAGATTATCGTAAACCGCTTTGACCGTGGCATCGTCTGGCAAACCGTCAAAAAATTTCAGCGTACCGATCCGTGTTTCTACGGTCTCGGGAGTCATGATTTCTGGGGGGATTTTTTGGTTGTAGCCGGGTGTGGGCTCCTCCCCGACCAAAGTCGTGGCAAGTAGTAAAACGGCCAGGCATAGCGTTGTTGTTCGTCTCATCACCTTCTTCATCTCCGCAAACCTTTCGTACAATTTCTGTTGAAGCCCAAGCTGGCGTTCTATCTTACCCGGAATCTCCCTGCCTGCTGCGCCAGGCGCGGAGCTGTGCCCGTAGATTTTTTTTAATATCGTCCGGTACGCGATCGGCATCACTGAGCATCTCCTGCGGATTTGCCTCAAGGTCGTAAAACTCTTCGCGAGGGCGGTGCTCATAAGCCGCAACCTGCCGCGCAGCCTGCGGATCCTGCCCGGCCGCAGCGAGCCAGCTCTCCCAGTAAGCGCGTCCATCGCGGGCCACACCGCGGGTGATATGCGTCTCGTATTTTCGCTCGGGCTGCAGATTAAGAATGTATTTATAGCGCGGCGTGCAGACCGCACGCATCGGTGAGCGGTTCATCCGGCCGTCGCCCGTGTGGGTGGTAAAGATTGCCTCCCGATGGCTATCGGTCTTGCCCTGCATGAGCGGCCGCAGGCTGCGACCGTCGATATTTTTTGGAGCTTCGCCCCCGGCCGCCTCCACGAACGTCGGCAACAGATCGACCAGACTCACCAGCGCATCGCTGGCCTGTCCTGGCTCGACCTTGCCCGGCCAGCGGACGACGAGCGGTACGCGGGTGCCGGCCTCGTAGAGGTTCCACTTGGCAAAAGGCCACTGGGCCCCGTGATCGGCGGCATACACAAAGAGCGTGTTGTCGGCATATCCGTGGCGGCGGAGCGACTCGAGACAGGCACCGAGCCGCGCATCAAGCGACGTCACATCGGTGTAGTAACGGGTCCGCGCGGCCCGCGACTCGGGCGTATCGACCGAACGGGGCGGCAAATCGACTTTGGCCGGATCGTACCCTTGGTTCTCCGGCCAAGGGATATGCGGACTCCAGCTGTTGACGATAAGGCACAGCGGTTGCTGCGGATCATGCGAAGCGAGAAGTTGATCCAGGGTATCGGTGTCGAGCGCACTCCCTTGGTCGGGTCCAGCCGGTGGAATCCGTCCTGATATGTACTCGAAGGGAAAGGCCTCGCGGGGCGCAATGTGGCTCTTGCCGAAGAGGACCACACGGTAGCCGAGCGGAGCAAGGTAGTGAGGTAATGACTGAGTCCCCTCGTGGACCGGCGTGTGATTCGGGTGCGCCCCGTTACGGGCCGGCATCAGGCCCGTGTAGAGGGCCGACCGCGAAGGGGTGCAGCTGGGCGATGCGCAGTAGGCCCGCTCGAAGCGGAGCCCTTCACCGGCAAGCCGATCGAGGTGCGGGGTCCGTACCTGCCGGTTGCCGTAGCAACCCGCGTCGGCGGCGCCGTGATCGTCTGCAAGAAAGAGCACGAGGTGCGGGGGTTTCGTTTCGTCTGCCAGCGTTGTACTGGTGCAGGCAACCATGGAAACGATGAAAACCACGAACCGTTGCATCGCTTGCATTCCTAAAATCAGATCAGCCCTCTCGAGGCGAGCAGGAGTCATTGAATCGCCTCCTTGCGGGCGGCAACTTCGGCACCCATCTGCTTTCGCCAAGCGGCCAGCTTTTCTTGTAATCGGGAAGCGATCTGTGGATGGGATCGACTCAGATCTTTCGTTTCGCCAAGATCGCTGTTCAAATCATAAAGTTCTGTTTTCCCATCGTCAAAAAATTCGATCAGTTTCCAATTTTTGTCCCGGATCGCGCCGCTCGAGCCACCGCCGAGAAAGTGAGGCGCGCTGAGTGGATAATGCCAACAAAGTGGACTACGGTAATTCTTCGTTTGCCCCTCAAGTAAGGCCGCAAAACTTTTTCCATCGACCTGGAATCCCTCGGGCAGCGGCAAGGAACAAAGGGCCAAGATAGTCGGAAAGAGATCCTCACTCGCGACCGGTACGGAACACGTTGTGTCGGCCTTACACCCGGGTCCACGCAGGATCAGCGGTATCCGCAGACCCCCTTCGTAGAGCGTCGATTTGCCTGCCCGTAAGGGGCCGTTGGTCGTCACCGTCGATTCGCCCCCATTATCTGAGGTAAAAATAAAGAGCGTGTTCTCGAGGAGACCGCGTTGTCTGAGCGCAGCGGTTAACTGCCCGACTCCCTCGTCGATTTGCGCAAGCTGCGCTGCTAAGTGGGGATTGTTGTGCGGTGCGATACTGTTTTTTCCGGCGGCCGGCTTTTCTGCAAAGTGTGCCAACCAATCCGCGCGGCCGCGGATTGCCCGATGGACCGCATAATGGCTGAGATACAAAAAAAACGGTTTTGCAGCGTGCCGCTCCACAAACTCGACCGCTTCCAGATTGCAGCGATCGATCAGGTGCTCGTCGGGCAGGCGGGCCTGCACGCTCGGGGCAAACTTGTAGGGGTGAAAATAATCCCCTCCCCCAATCCCATACTCGGCAGTTATCAAAACCTCGTCAAAACCTTGCCGTTGTGGACCCACCTCCGGGGCGCCCTGGTTGGCGTACCCGCTCAGATGCCACTTGCCGACGATCCCCGTCGCGTAGCCGTGGCTCCGCAACACCTCCGCGAGCGTCACCCGCGCAGGTGGCAGATGTTTTTGCGATCTGGGTCCGAGGACATTGGTGATCCCGAGTCGCGCAGGGGTCAGACCGGTGAGCAATGCCGCGCGCTG
>JAUWIQ010000230.1 GCA_030605285.1 Planctomycetota bacterium | reverse complement strand
TCGATGTGACATTAGGTTCTCGATTTTTGGGTTCGGCAGAAGGACTGCCGCATGGACGTCGCATCGTCCTCCGCCTCGGTGTGCTCTTCACTAGATTTTTTTCGAAAATCAAGGTGACTGATACTCACAATGGCATGCGAGCCTTTTCCAAAGCGGCGGCGATCCGGCTCAAGATCCGTCACGATGGCATGGCGCACGCCTCAGAGATACTGGATGAAATACATAGATTGAAACTGCGATTTCAGGAAGTCCATGTAGGAATTCGCTAGTACTGGCATTCTCTGATAAAAGGCCAAAGTAGCTGGAACTCTATCCGAATTGCGACACAGCTCTTACTCGGGAGACTATTTCGATGACTACGCTGACACTATTTCAGTGGTGTGCGCTTTCACTTCTTTTTGCCATCTTCGTGTTTGAGCGCTGGCAGGCGGCCCGGGGCGAGAGGCGTCGGGGCTTCTGGACGCTGCGGGTGGTGATTTGGATCACGGCGGGCTTGGCAATCTACCGGCCCGAGTTGCTCACCCAGCTTGCGAAAATGCTTGGCATCCAGAGAGGCGCTGATCTTGTGCTTTACATGGCAGTACTCTTCTTTGTCGCCATCTGGATATTTCTTTACTCCTGCTACCTGCGACAACAGGAGCAAATCACCCTGATCGTGCGCCGCTTGGCGATTCAAACGGCCCAAGAACCCGATACGGCCACACCGATACCAGGTGACGCAGAATCAACTCGCTGAGAGACCGTCACCAATTACGTTCGGCAACCAAGCGTTGGTAGATTAAAAATAAGACTGCAGCGATCCACGACGACGAATGTCCAGCGTGGAGCAGTGAAATGCGCCGCCATAAACGTAGTAATTGGTGTAGGGACAAGCAATCGGTTCGAAGCCCCACTCAGTTAAATTTTCGATTAGCGGCTGCTGACTCGCTTCACAAACGATACGTTTTTCGTCCAACATCAGAACATTCATGCTCAACCAAGCACTACTCAAGTCAATCATCTGAACCATCGTATTGACGGGCCGCGGAGCTGGGAGGAGTTCCCAACTTTTGAGAACTTCAGGGACATTATTTGGATCGAGAAAGTCCGGGCTGTAGAGTGCCCTACCGGGACAGAGTGGGACAAAAGTGGTATCAATGTGCATGGGCTGGCGGGACTGAGTCTTAATTTCATGAATCCTATAATCCTCACCCAAATGACGTCGCAGCCACTCGATCCCAAACTGATTCGTTGCATTGCTGCGGGTGACAAAGAGATCGCGACCGCAGCGCGCGAAATCTGCTGCGTCAAAACAGCATTCGCTTTCGTTGACCGCAAACTGCAAAGGTTCGCCCTTTTCGGGCAGCTGCCAATCTGCATTATAAAGTGAGTCGGCAAGCCGCGGCTTGGGTGCAGCGGTCCACTTGGCACCCGCCTTAAAATACTCCTGCAGCAGCGCGCGATAGGCATGCACCTCAAAGTAGCGGCTCCGCCAGGCCATGGGGGTCTCAATAATCTCTTCGCCGATCACGAGCAAACCATCACGTGGATTGGCGACGTTATAACCGGATGCCACTTCCCAGTCGGGTGTGGCAAAAGCGGTTGTCTGTGGGATCGGGTCAGGACGACGGACCGTGATGCCCTCGCCCTCCAGGATCTGAATGAATCGATCTAAATCACGTTGCGCTGCCTGCACCATCGCATCGGGCGCTGGCTTACCTGAGAGGAGTTTCAACAGCTCCCAGGATTCCTTGGGGGTGGCCGCTTGCAAAGTGACATGCCAGGGCGGAACGGACCCTCCGCTCACGCGGCCCACAATCACTTCTTCCAAGGGATCCCACTCATTGTGGGAACAGACCACGAGTTGTTTTTCTTGCGATACTGCTGTCTCTACAATTGCCATGCGCTTACCAACTCCGAAGAAAACGATCAGTCAATGCCCGCCCCCCACCCAAGAGAACGCATAAACCAACATATATAGATTACGGTGATGCGTCAAACCGATACCCGCCGAAAAATATCGCTTGCAGGACTGCCCGTTGAGTTGGACGAACGGGAAAGATTTACGGGTTGCGGTGTGGGAAACAACCGCCAGAGCGATACCATCCTAGCCCGCAACGAACCGGGCGTCCTACTAAAACGAATGGTTCTAGTGGTAGCGATGGCCGAAAGGAGGGGGACCGTAGCGAGGGTGATGATGTTCTTCAATCAGCACGGGGTGTGGTGACGGCACGACGACGGGTTGTCGCGGCGGTCGCTGCATGGCCTGCACTACCGCGTCGGAAACGCCCGCCTGTTTGAGCATGATCAAGTCGCCCGATGTAATCGGGGCCACCATGCCATGGACTCGAATGTGCGTGATGATCTGCTGTTCTCCCACCTGGGCGTTGCTCATGGTGATCACTTCGCTGATCTGCACTGCGCCGGGTGGGATCTGGCGGCCCATCTGGGCTGCAATCATCGCTCGATTGTTTGCCTCCACTTCATCCAAGGAATTGCCAATTGCACCTCCCGTAAGAGCACCGACTGCGGCACCTACAAGGGCCCCCTCGGCCGCATTTCCCGTTTGATTGCCGATAATGGCTCCTGCCCCCGTACCTAGCAGACCACCTGTAAGGGCACCTCGATCCGTGTGATACGGGGAGTAACATCCGCTCGCTAGCGCGCCAATCGCACAACCCACCAGAGCGATCCGCTTAAACTTATCTAATGACTGAAAAAAAGTTTTTGAATTTTTAATCATCATTCTATCGAGCCAAGCGAACACGCAACCAGTTAAGACGGCTAGTGGTCGGCATAGACACGTGTACTTTCTTCTTTGGTCACCGGACTTTTCAGATCGTCGCTTTGGACTTGAACCCGGACGCGCTGATCACCGGGTCGAACTCCCTGGGCATGTACGGTATACGTTGTATCGCCCTTGGGCGCTAAGCGAGGTAGCGGCTCAAAGACAACTTGATTTCCCTGGATCGTTCCATGGGTCGGCCCATCGGTAGAGAGTGGTTTCAAATCTTCGGGAAGCATTGCGGTCACAACAATATTGCGAGCCAGCTTGGTTCCCTGATTTAAAACGCGGATTTCGTAGCTGGTTTCTCCACCCACCTCGACTGGGTCTTCAATATCGACAACCTCGAAGAACAGTGCCGACAACCCTTCGACATGGACCGTCTCCTCACTCGAATCGCTGAGATCACCTTGGGCCGTACTTTCCACCCGCAGCGTATGAGCACCGGACTCCGTTGCCAGGGCAACTAATTTGACCTTACCCTGCTCACCTCCTGGAAGTTCCTCGAGGCTCCAATACACGGCGTGTGTGCTTTCATCGTAACGTCCCGAGTTGTTTGCGGAGACAAACTTGAGGGCCCGCGGCAGTCGTGAAACCAGCTCAATGTTCTTGGCAGTTGCGGTACCCGGGTTGGCCACCTGCACCGTATAAGTCGCCTGACGCTCTAAATAACGGCGACGCGGCCCCTTAATCGAAACAGCGATTTGCGGAGCAATCACCTCAAATTCTACAACCGTCTCGGCAACGAGATTTCCGTCACCTCGGGCCGAAAGCAGATTTTTCACACCACCCGCTCTGGCTGCCGTCATGGTCAGCTCAATCTTTCGTGTTTCTTTTGGGGCCAAATCCCCGACAGCAAACTCCAAATCCGTGCCCGCCGGGTGGCGGACCTCGGCTGGCAAACTATCGAAGAGGACAATATCTCTTGCTACCCCTGTCCCGAGATTAGAGATTGTAATCGTGACGGCGATCTGGTCACCGATCATGACCTGCCCCGAATTACTAGCATCGATTTTTAATTCCGGCTTGGTCGCCAACGTGCGGCCTGATGCCCGCGTTGCAAACGTGACCGAGGCGACACTGCCAATTTCGCCCTCACTGTCAGGCATCAACTTAACTTCAACGTATTTTTCCGCTCCCGGTTCAAGGTTGCCCAGCGACCAACGAAGTGCGCCACCCGCATCGGATTGCAGTTCCGGCTTGGTACCTAACAGATGGGTACCCTGAGGCACCATATCGTGTACTTGGACATCGTAAGCGGTCACGGTCCCGCTATTGACCACCTTAATGTCGAACGTGGCTGGCTTTCCCACTTGAATCTCTTCCGGCACAATCTTTTCCAGCACCACCTTGGGACCCTGAGGACCCTCCAAATGCCGCCCACCCGGCCGCCCAGTCCGATTCGAGGTGCTCGGATTGACGCTACGCCCTGAAAATCCGCCACGGGCCGCTGGTACAGCTTCTGCAAATTGTGCCGCCGCGGGTTGACGAACTTGACCAACCGGTTGATTGGCAGTGGGTCGATTGAATTCCATCGCCTGCGGTGCCACATTTTGCACTCTGGGGCTGGACTGCTCACGATAGCGTGCGGAATCGTCGGCCGCACCTTGGAGTGGCTGTGCCGTGCGGGCCCTCTCAGGCAACACAGCAGGCTCGGCAATCGGACCCTTATCGGCAACATTTG
>JAUWIQ010000003.1 GCA_030605285.1 Planctomycetota bacterium | reverse complement strand
CTATCAATTCCTGCTAAAAAAAGGTGCCCTCGTTTGGATCGATCCATCGTGGGGAGAGGTTAATCTGGAATTTTTATCTCTGATAAGTTTTATTGGTGTCATTGCCGCGATGGTGCAAATGTTGGAAATGGCACTCGATCGCTTTTTCCCTCCACTCTACAACGCCCTGGGGATTTTTCTCCCCCTCATTACCGTCAATTGTGCCATTCTCGGCGGCTCCCTTTTTATGCAGGAACGCGATTACAACTTTACTCAGAGTTGCGTTTTTGGAATTGGTTCCGGTTTTGGTTGGGCGCTGGCGATCGCGGCCCTGGCGGGAATCCGGGAGAAGTTGAAATACAGTGATGTTCCCAAGGGTCTGAAAGGGTTGGGGATCACATTTATGACCGTGGGGCTGATGGCCTTAGCCTTCATGTCTTTTGGAGGGATGTAGCGGGTATGTTGGAAATTCTTCTTGGTGTTTTGATGTTCACGCTCATCGTGCTGGCGCTCGTAGGTTTAATCCTCCTGGCAAAGGCCTACTTGGTTGCCAGTGGCGAGGTTGAGATCCTGATTAACGAGCAGAAGACCATCCAGGTTCCTGTGGGAGGCAAATTGCTCGGTGCTCTGGCGGATGCGGGCGTTTTTGTTTCTTCGGGTTGCGGTGGAGGGGGTACGTGTGCCCAGTGTGTGGTAAGAATCGAGAAAGGAGGTGGCGATATCCTGCCTACCGAAAGGGCGCACATTAACAACCGTGAGGCGCGCGAGGGTTGCCGACTTTCCTGTCAGGTTGCAGTAAAACAGGACATGAAAATCGAGGTGCCTGAAGAAGCGTTTGAGACGAAGCAATGGCTATGCACCGTACGATCCAACCATAACGTGGCAACGTATATCAAAGAGCTGGTGTTGGAATTGCCCGAGGGGGAAGCATTTAATTTTAAACCGGGCGGGTATGTCCAAATTGAATGCGCACCGCATTGTGTTGCGTATAAGGATTTTGATATTGAGGAAGAATATAAAGAGGATTGGGACAAGAATGATTTATGGCGCTATGTTTCCGAAACAGAGCAGCCGGTTGTCCGCGCATATTCCATGGCCAACTATCCGGGCGAGCGGGGGGTTATTTTGCTCAATGTCCGAGTGGCGACCCCACCTCAACGGGCTTCCGGAGATACCCCGCCAGGCAAAATGTCATCCTTTATATTCAGTTTAAAGCCAGGGGATCAGGTGAACCTGTCGGGTCCCTATGGCGATTTTTTCATTAAGGATAGTGATGCCGAGATGATTTACATTGGTGGCGGCGCGGGAATGGCGCCGCTGCGAAGCCACATTTTCGAATTATTCAAAGGAAGAAAGACGGATCGCAAGGTCTCCTACTGGTATGGAGGTCGGAGTAAGCGAGAACTATTTTATGTCGATCAGTTTCGAAAAATTGAAGAAGACTTTTTAAACTTCAAGTTTCATATTGCGCTTTCCGACCCACTCTCAGAAGACCAGTGGGCTGGATACACAGGTTTCATTCATCAGGTACTCTACGACAATTACTTGCGAGATCATCCGGCCCCCGAGGATATCGAGTACTATCTCTGCGGCCCACCGATGATGAATCAGGCTGTTTTTAAACTGCTTGATGGTTTGGGGGTCGAGAAGGAAAATATTGCCTTCGATGATTTTGGCGATTAGTTTTTCAGGAAGCACACGCGAGTCGCATGCGGGATTGCCCTCACGGGCGAACGATTGCGTGTCTGCAGTGGCGACTCTGCGGGTGTCCAGACAATGCAACGGCCCTCGATCCGTAGTGGATCGATTCGTTGAGAAGGGCCTTATAAATCTTTCCCCCGCAGATTGAAGAGACGATGGTGTTTTTCAGCGAAGATCGAAATGGCGATTGCTTCTCAGGTGTCGGCGTGCAACTTTTGATTCGCGTACTCTTGGTGGGCTGTCTCGCCCAGCTGGGCGGCTGCAATCAGTCAGCCCCTGCCGAGCCTCGTAGGGAGATTGTGCGGTTCGAGGGCCGCACCATGGGGACGACCTATGGGGTCCGCGGTTGGTTTCGGGAGTCCTCAGGGACTGAGGGGGTCGCTCCGGACACATTGCAGCAGGATGTGGACCGATTGCTCGAGGAAATCAATTCCCAAATGTCGACCTATCTTTCCAATTCAGAATTGTCACGCTTCAACACTGCCCCGGCGGACCGCTGGTTTTCAGTCTCTCCGGAAACCGCTTTTGTTGTGGCCCAAGCCCTCAAATATCATCAAGAAAGTGGCGGCACGCTGGACGTGACAATCGGTCCTCTGCTGCGACTCTGGGGTTTCGGCCCCCAGGCGTCGGAGAGACCGCAAGACTCGCATCCGCCAGATTCGGAACGCCTGCAGGCCGTTCTCGATCGCGTAGGTTCTAGACATCTACGTGTCCGTACCGATCCTCCTGCCTTGCAGAAGCGCGTGGAAGGGGTCGAGATCGATTTGTCTTCGCTCGCCAAGGGCTATGCAGTCGATAGGGTAGTTGAGCTATTGCGGCGTCAGGGCGCAGAGGGCGTGATGGTAGAAATCGGAGGCGAGGTCCGCACCTTGGGTAGTCGGGTGGATGGCCTCCCCTGGCGGATTGGGATTGAGAACCCCTTAGCACAGGGTCGCCAAGTCTTCCGCGTGGTTCCATTGCGGAATGTTGCTTTAGCAACTTCGGGTGATTATCGCCACTTCCAGCAGTTTCAGGGAGAAATAGTTTGCCATCTCATCGATCCGCGTACGGGGCGGCCTTTGCCCGCGCAGGGGGCTTCCGTTACGGTCTGCGCCGCGAGTTGCCTTGAAGCAGATGCCCTGGCGACCGCCCTGTTTTTGATGGGGGCAGATAGGGGAGTGACTTGGTGTGAGCAAAATGAAGTTGCGGCCTTGTTTCTGACGTTGGAGGATGGCAAAGTGGTAGAACATTTGACACCTCGATTCCAGCAGTACGTCCAGTAAGCCCTGGTGGGGAAACAATGTGGACCGTCATCGTATTGACGTTCATCGTATTTGCGATCGCCTTGTCGGGCATGGCGGTGGGTGTCATTTTCAGCAACCGCCGTTTGCGCGGAAGTTGTGGCGGGATATCCGGGATTCGCGACAGCCAGGGCAACACGTTGTGTGAGGCCTGTAGTAATCCATCACCGGAATGCCGTGGCGAACCGATTCACGAGGACTGCCAGGTAAAGACCCGCACCGACAATCCAGAGGCCGTGAATTAAGTGAACACGTCGTTTTTGTCTTTGGCCCCCATCTACAGGGGCTTGCCCCGAGAGCACAATTCTGGAAGCCTGGGTGTTTCCCGAGGTGCATTTGAGGGTCTCGGGCCGCTAAAAAGATCGAAATACAACCCAGCGGAGATTCTCGATGGCATCAGATTCTACTCGTCTTGCTGAGGTAGAAGCGGTACTCACCGAATTCAAAGACCCCGAAACGGGGCGTAGCATCGTCCAACAAGAGCAGGTGGACGCGGTGCATCTCGACGGGGATCGGCTGTCGCTGACCCTGGCGTTGACCACGCATTCGGCTCCCATTTGGGAAGAGACCCGGCAAGCGGTCGCTGTGCTGCTCAAGGAGCGAATCGCCGATCTGCACACGATCGATATTGCCCTGGCTGTGCATGAGCGTCCCCCCGTCAAACTGGGGCAGGTCGGCCTGACCGCCAAAAGCGTAATTATTGTTGGCTCAGGGAAGGGGGGAGTCGGTAAAAGCACAATTGCTGCCAGTTTGGCGATTGGGCTCAACAATGCCGGCTGCCGGGTGGGCCTGATGGACGCCGATGTCTATGGGCCCAGCATCCCCCATCTTTTCGGCGCAACGGGGCGGCCTGAGGTTACAGAAAAGCAGACAGGGACCGATGAGGCAGGCCATCCGATCGTTGCCCGCAGCATTGCCCCCATTGAAACCGGCGGGATCAAGATCATCTCGATCGGTTTTCTGGTCCCCGCGGACAAAGCAGTCATCTGGCGGGGGCCGATGTTGCATGGGTCGATTACCAGTTTTTTGCGGGATACCGATTGGGGGCCCCTCGATTATCTGATTATTGACATGCCACCCGGGACAGGAGATGTCGCCCTGACGCTCTCCCAAAGTTTGCCACCCACCGGAGCGGTGATTGTCTGTACGCCCCAGGATGTCGCGATCCTGGATGCGGTGAAAGCGATCAATATGTTCCGAGAGGTCCGTATCCCGATACTTGGGCTGGTCGAAAACATGAGCTATTTTCTCTGCCCGGATAATGGAAAACGTTATGAAATTTTCGGTACCGGCGGAGCTAAAAAAAAGGCGGAAGAAATGGAGATCCCCTTCCTGGGCGAGGTACCGATCAACATACAGATACGTATCAACGGTGATCGGGGTACCACCTCCGCAAATTTTGAGGACCCAGCCTCCGCCGAGCCGCTGGAGGCGATCTGCAGCCGTATCGTCAAGAATCTGGCTTTAAAACACATGCAGGAGCCACCCCTGCCGAGCCTGTCGGTGCTTTAAGCGGGATCGTTGTGGGATTTGCACCTAGCGCGAGAGTGTCAGGCTCGACGGCAATTTTCTTCCAGGCCTAATCCTCTCCGGAAAACATTTCCAGTGCGGCAACGGCGATTTCCGCTGGGGTCATATCCTTGATGTGGGTCGAGATGGCCCACTCGTGCCCGTACGGATCGGTTACCTTGCCGAGACGATCACCCCAGAAGGCGTCAAACAGCGGCATGCATTCGGTCGTGCCCGCCTCAATTGCCCGTTGGAAGGCAGCATCGCAATCTTCTGTCCAGTGCCACCCAGGGATCGCGGTGACCGCCAGGAGGATTGTTCGGGCATGTCATCACAGAGCATCAGTCGAGAGTCGCCAACTTGCATTTCACAGTGCATGATCAGACTGCCATCAGGTGTTGGCATTCGAAAAATTTCTGTAGCTCAGAAGGATTTTTTATAAAACTCAATGGCCTCGACCGCGTTGTCTACGACGAGATGCGCAGAAAGCACGCTGAAGCCATCGGGCATCCAGGAAATTTAGACATACCCCTTTCTCCGGTTCGATAGAACAAGAAAATATCAGGCCTCAGCCTGAGTTGTATTTCTGCAGGATAGCTGCCCCTGCCGCATAACCACCGTCCGCACGATGCACATACTATGCTATAAAAAGAGAAGCCGCCCGGCCTGAGGCCGGGCGGCTCAATAGTTTAAATTGGCGAAAACAATGACAAACTGCATCGCCATTGCACACGCCAGACCTTTGGGTCGAACTACCGTTTCTTTTTCTTTTTGGCAGCTTTCCTCTTGGTCTTTTTCTTGGCGGCCTTCTTCTTCTTCTTCTTGGCAGCCTTCTTCTTTACGGCCTTCTTTTTCTTCTTCTTGGCAGCCTTCTTCTTTTCAGCCTTCTTCTTCCGCTTCGTCGCTGCCTGCTTCTTGGCAGCCTTCTTCTTGGCAGCCTTCTTCTTCTTCTTCTTAGCCACAGTTCGTCCTCCGTAAAAAGTTCTCAGTGAGATCCGTCTCGACAGGGCCTAAAGGAGGCCTTTGTCCATCACGTGTCCCCCCATGCCTAAGAGCCACTTTGCTTAGGCGGGTGCCAGTCGTTGCGGTTTGGTTCAAACGATTGCCAAAAACAACAGCCAGCGAAACAATCCCGTGTGGCTCATCAACTCCTTAAAAACTCAAGGCCGAATACTTACATCAACAAGTAAGAATCCGACTTTGATCGGAATTCTCTCTATCTCTCACAACGCGTCAAGACCTCATTGAAAAAAAAGTGAAGTTTTATTCTGCTTTCGATAACGATGACAAGTCATTTCAGTTGTTACATCCGCCTCGCTCGACCACCACGATCATCTGCGTGATCTTTTGAAGGTCGATGCTGACAAACAGTTCTTCGATCTTGTTTGCCATCGCATCACGCAGGGTCCGAGGGTGGCCAGAGGACTTCCAAAGGATCCATTGGGGGTTCTGGTGCAGAGGATAAAAAGCATCGAATCCCTGCGTTTTTTTATAATTTAGAGTCGTTTGCCAACGGATTTCCCAGACGGTTTGTTTGTCTTCAAAGCGCCTTGAAAAATTCATATCAAAGCTGGTGCGAACGTTCCGCAAGCTCGATGTTTACCGCCACGCGTAACCCATTTTGGGTCCTGTTGTCGGTTCTTGACCATGTCGGTTCTCTTTTCAGGCATGCAAAAACACGGCAGCAAAAAAAAGAAATTTTTTTAAGAGAACTTTCAATTTCAACGCTCGAAATCGATAGGAATGGTAGAGGATTAGTAGACTGCGAACCGGTAGAAGCGTAGTTGAACTTCTGTGGCCTCGAGCTGTGGATGTGGCCCGTTCCACTCGATATTCTTTCAAAATTGGCAGGCCGACTGGTAGATATCGGTTCTCTACGCATTCGAGGTGGTAGTGCAGGTGAGATTTAGGATGCGAATGCATTCCGGCCTCTGGCGAACCGAGTCGATTACCTGATCTGGAAACTGCGAACTCGACGCATGGGGAGCGGCATCAGAGAGATTGTTTGGGTCGGATTGAGCAAGGGCGTTAGAGGCCGAAAAACTATCTGGAAATTTCACGCAACCAACGGTCTGGGAAGCTTTTATCGCAAACAGGATCCTGGGACGAATTGCTTGGCCTGGGGCGAGATTTCTGTCGGTTCTGCCCTGATTCTACGTAGCAACTCAGCTCACCAACCTCAAGGCCCTGAGCCTCCACCACCAAAATCCCCACGGCCTGAAAAACGTCGCAGCGTGTTGTAGTTCAGATAGGCTAAATATCCAAACATCAGAGCGAGAAAGAGATCTCCGAAATGCATGATGCTAAGGATGGCGACCCCTCCGGCGACGAAAATCGAGATCCAGAGGGATTGCTCGATTCCTCGGTTGCGGTTTGCGCTCAAACACAGTTCCCGCATAATCTGGCCCCCATCGAGCGGGTAGATCGGCAGCAGGTTGAGTAGCCCCCAAAGAATATTGATTTGCCAGAGGTAAAAGACCAATACATTGACATTGAGGGAATCAAAAATGCGAAAGGCGGCCCAGGGAGGGAACAAGTTCACCATCTCCTCCGGGGCCAAAAATAACTCGTTCGGGTCCGGAAATAATTGCACTGTGTGGCCGCTTGCCTGGACCGCCGCCATCACCAAAGCAATTAACAAAAACCCAGCGACTGGTCCGGCGGCCGAGATGAGAATCTGGCTGCGGGCATCGTGGCGGGTGGGCTGATAAGAGGCAAGCCCTCCAAAGCCATAGAGCGTGATCCAGGGTCGCCAGCCATGGGCAAGTGCGATCATCGCATGTCCCAATTCATGGACGAGTATCGAAATAAACACACAACCTACCCAGATCAAGAGGTTGATTGGATCCTCACCACCCCGAAACCCCAGTAAGACGGCTACCAGCCAAAACAGCGGATGCACGCGGATGGGGATGCCGAAAATCTGAAACCGCAGGTCGTATTGAGTTGCCGGGGGTTCGCCGAGCATTTTTCTTTTCAGTCTGATTTTTTGGGGAAATCAGCAGCCCAGGATTTACTGTGAGCGACTCTTGGCGGGTTCGGCCAGAACAGGAACATCGGACTGTTCTGCCGCCGAATTTTCCGTGGAGGAGGGCAAGAAATGGGGCTGCGGTGGCTGCGGTGCATTACGTTCCAGTTGACTGAGAATATACTCGGCGGCCCGCTCCGAAGCGCCCCCATGGGCGATTTTCTCCCGCAACTGGTGCAGTTGTGTACGACGCCTTTGCCATTCCCCTTTGTCGCTGAGCCAGTAGATCAGGTGCCGCGCGATTTGTGCAGATTTGTCGCTGTAGGTTGCGTATTCCGGGAAGGGGATATCTTTTGCGCCGCTTCGGTCAGTATCGATATAACGAGACCGCTCAATTAGCGGTTCGTCAGCGAGCATATTCACGAGCGTGATGTATTTCACCTTAAACTGCAAAAGCGGTGCAAAAATTTTCACTAACCCATAGAACCACCACGTTGCCCAGTACAGGATAACGGTTGGTTTTTCGTGGTATAGGAGTTCCAGCGAGACCGATCCGGAGCAGGCCATTGTGCAATGGCTGGCTCGGATCAATTCAGGCGTCCGCCCCACAACAACATCGACGGGAAAGTCCAATCTGGCGATTAGGGATTGGGCTATTTTGGCCTGGGAATGTTTGAAGATGGCAATCGCAAAGCGAGTCTGGGGGACCTCCTCAAGGATTCGCTGAGCGGCCTTCAGAAACCATTTGAGATTGTTTTTGACTTCCTGGGTTCTCGATCCGGGGAGAATGGTTACCAACGGACCTGGCCGATTCGTTAGCTCCGCAATCAATTTTTCATCCAACAGTTCCTCTCGCAATTGATCGAAGTAGGGGTGACCTACAAAGATGGCGTTGCAGCCTCGTTGCCGGTACCATTCCGGTTCGAAGGGAAGTTTGCAAAGCACATGATCGACGAGCCGCCGCATTTTCTTGACGCGCCAGCTGGCCCACGCCCAAATTTGGGGTGTGCCATAATAGAAGACAGGGATGCGGTGCGCTTTGGCGCGACGAGCAATCCACCAATTGAATCCGGGATAGTCAATCAGCACAACAGCGTCGGGTCGATGGTGTCGAAAGTAGCGGTCCGCGCGGCCGGCGAGGATCCAGAATTGGAGCAAATGAAAGAGGACACGCGACAATCCCATCACCGCGAATTGGGTAAGATCCGCATGCAATTGGCAGCCTGCGGCAGCCATCCGCGGGCCTCCGTAACCCACAGTCTTTAGCTCGGGCTGTTGCCTACGCAATCGCAAGATGAGATTCGCACCATGCAAATCTCCACTGGGTTCTCCCACCGAGAAAAAAATCTTCATGTTGGCGATTTACCCGTTGGAAAGACTCCAGAAGGACCTTGCTGGATCAGTATTGCAAAACATGCAACGAGGAGAAATAGCAGCTTTGAGAGGAGAAGAGAAACACGCGTTTCCCCAAGCGAAGGCGAAGAGCGTGGCAAATAAAAATCACTAGGACTCCCGCTCCAGCAGAGACATTTTGGATTAATTCCAACTAGGTGCAAGGCTCGGCAACAAGAAGATCGAGCCGAGAGGCGAGCGTTTCGATTGCCCGTTGCGCCGACTCGACTTCGCCTTCTCACTCGAAGATCATGATCTTGTTGCTTTTTCCGGGCTTTTGATTTTGTTGTTAGGGCGTAACGGATTAAGACGTTCGGTCGGCGGTAAGTTTGGCCCGCCCCGTTTGGGTTCCAAGAGGGTGCGAGATTTTCCAGATTGCGGCTCCGTGGCGTCTGCTTTGGATTTCGCCTTGAGTTTGCTTTGTTTGAGTCGTGCGGAACTTTGTCCAAGCAATGATTGATCCTTGTTGCGTTCGATTTCTTCTTCTAATCTAGCGAGCTCCAGTTCCTCTGTAGTTTTGGCAGAGTATTTACGAAGCATTTCCTGAATTGCTTGATTTGTGAGAATTTGGTCCTCTAAATTGGCCGTTTGTTGTGCGGTCGTAGGGACGGCGGCTAGGCGGTCTAAAACGTGCCCCTTGCTACGGGCTATGTCGAGTGGCGTCCGACCAAGCCCATCCACCGAATTCACCTCGGCGCCATGCTTAATCAACATCTTTCCAAATTGAAGCTGCTGGAGGGCGACCGCGAGATGGAGTGGCATGGAACCTCTTTTGAGCGTCTTTTGGCCTTCCTGATCGGTTGTGGCCAACGCACTCGGCAGATTCACATCGGCACCGTGTTCGATCAGCAGTAGTCCTAATTCCACAAAACCCTTGGCCGCTGCCGAATGCAGAGGCGGTAACCTCGATTCTGGCTGGCTGTTTGGATTTTCCCCGTTCCGGAGAAGATTGCGAACGATTTCTAATTCGTTGCGGTCGACGGCACCGTGAAGTGAGGATTTCTCCCGCATCGTTTTTTTCTGAATCTCGGGGGGGATAACGGCTTCTTGTGAGTTCGAGCATCCGCTAAAAAGAACGAGGCAGTGCAACAGCAGGGCGGCCAGAAGCGGAAAGCGGTGGAGTGAGATCATAGGAGTTGTTTTGATCGAAGTCTGACGAGGTGGGGTTCTGTATTGCCACAGCAACGCCTACCACGGTGATGCCTGCCAGGGCGGAATCAGGATAACTTTCTGCCACCTATTTTATAGCAGCCTGGAGAACATTGGAGCCCCAATGCTCTTGGCGGGAATAGATTATAAATGGTCCAGAAAAGGGAATTTCGCATCCTGGGGGCGTTTCAAAGCCCTTTGGGCGGCATCACGATGCTCGGCTTAATTTTCGTCTTTGCCACCTTAATTTTTCGCTCGCTACCACAGGATGTCCCTTCGGCAAGCGACCATCCAGCATTGGGTCGAAGCTTGTTGGACCTTCATTTGCAGGGCCCCGAGCCATCCGAGACGATCGGAATCGATAGCCTGCGAGGGTCCATTATTTTAATCAATTTTTGGGGAATCTGGTGTCCGCCATGCCGTGCCGAGTTACCCTATATGGCCTCCTTGGCGAATGCATTCGATGGCCTTGCGAGCGTTCGGGTGTTGGCAGTCTCCTGTGGCCCCCCGGGGCAAACAGAGCAAAGGGATCCGCTTTGGAACGCGACACGTGATTATCTAACAGGTCGTCAGATGAAAATCCCAATTTACACCGATCTTGGTGGTGTTACGCGGAGGAGTGTGGGGCTCATCCTCAGCGGTGAGCTGTCTCTTCAGGCATATCCCACGACGATCCTTCTGGATCAGCAAGCAAAGATTCGGGCCGTCTGGATCGGTTTTGCCCCAGGCAATGAGATACAGATGAGACGGGAGATTGAGCGTCTGCTGGCACGTTCGGCAGCGAGCGAGCCCTGAACACCGATTCTTCCGAGGCCGTTGCAACCTGACAGGAGCCTGTTCCGCCCCGCCCCCCTGAATTCCCTAATTTTCCTGGCCGATGTTGTGATTGCCCTTGCCGCTACACTCTGGCGTTGCTACCATCCCGCCGAATTTTAGCCCTTGTAGCTGGTTCAGGGGAAGTCTGTGGTAAATGCGCCATTCGCAAACGTAACCGATCCATCACCGCCCATGCGCATCGTAGCTTGCCGACTTGGTGGAGTGTTGCTGGTCCTTTTGGGTACCGCAGTGGGCTGTTCCCAGAATTCCAAATTCGCCAACCCTTTTTCTATGTCGGCGCGGGGCGCGGCGGGGCGGGTTCCCTCGGGATCGCCTGCCCAGCAGGTTGCGCAGTTGGAAAAGTGGCGCCGCCAATCTGAGGATGACGCGAATCAGATGCGGACAAGGGTTGCTCAATTGACGGACAATAACCGTTCACTGCAGACGCAGATTGTCAATGTGAAGCGGCATGCTCAATTGCAGGACCAACACCTCAAGAGTGTCAGTGATCGCCTCAAGGCAACGACCACAGAACTAGCCCAGACGCAGGTTGTAAAAAGAGACACTTCCCAGAATGCTGCTTCTCTAGATCAGTTGAACCAGGAAAAGGAAAGGCAATTGGCAGCGGCGCGACAGAGTGTCCAGCGGTTGCAAGAGAACCTGCAAAAGTCAAACGAACAGTTGCATAGTTCCCAGGCAGATCTCGTCCGCAGCAAATCGGAAAAAGCAGCAGCTCAACAATCGGTTCAACATCTTACATCCGCCAGCCGTCAACGCGGTGGTGCGACAATCAGCGCAAATAGCAATTTACCTATGGCGGATATTCATGCAGAAGGAGTGACGCTTCAACGTGACGGCGAAGTGATTCGTGTCCGTTTTGCTTCAGGAGTGCTGTTTGCGGAGCACGCTGCACAACTGGGCCCGAAAGCAACGGCCCTCTTGGATCGAGTCGCCTTGCAATTGGCGAAGACCTATCCGGAGCAACGGTTGGGTGTGGAAGGCCATGCCAGTGTCACGACGAAATCGAGTAGTGCTTGGCGGAATGCCCACCATCTTTCCTCTGCGCGGGCGATGGCCGTCTATGAATTTATCCTGTCGCGATCTCTTTTCCGCACAGAACAAATGTTTATCGTGGGGCACGGGTCCAACCACCCAGTCTATTCTACAGCTACCGAGTCCGGTCGACGAGCGAATAATCGAGTCGAACTTGTCATTTATCCGGAAACTATCAGCAAAGTTTCCCGCTAATCCGTCCGCCCGCGCCTCGGGCGATCGAGTCGGACGCTCTTTTTTTGTTGTCTTGTCCTGACGCCTGCCGAGTCATGACTTAGAATATCGTCCGCTGCGATGATCGCGATTTCCGTCTTCGCCTCTCGATGACTTCCTGCTGTACGTTGGCACGAATCGAACAACAAACAAAGTGAGCCGCTGAATATGATTGCGATTGTCGATTACCAGATGGGAAATCTTCGTAGCGTCCAAAAAGCAATAGAGCGGGTAGGATATATCGCCACGGTGACGGATGACCCTGCAATTTTAGCCGATGCAGAAAAAATTATTTTGCCCGGTGTGGGGGCATTTGAGGATGCGATGGCCGAACTTGATCGGCGACACCTTGTGACACCGATCCTAGCGTTTGCCGAGAGTGGTCGCCCACTATTGGGGATTTGCCTGGGTTTGCAGTTATTGTTTGATGTGAGTAACGAGAATGGCAGGCATTCGGGCTTGGGCTTGTTGCCTGGCGAAGTGGTTGCCTTCGAGGACTTACCCCCACAATACAAGATTCCTCATATGGGATGGAACCAACTGACCTTTCGCAAGTCAGCACCTTTGTTTGAAGGAATTGCAAACGATGCTTATTGCTATTTTGTACATTCTTATTATGTAGTCCCGAAAAATGAGAATGTGGTTGCAGCCCAAACAGAATACCACCATCTTTTTCCCTCAGTGGTATGGCACAATAACGTTTATGCTACGCAGTTTCATCCGGAAAAAAGTCAGAATGATGGGTTGCGAATGCTACGCAACTTTGCGGAACTGGCATCCTAGCACTTCTGCGAGGGCGACTTGAAATTACTCTATTTCTATGGCATATTTCGTGACACGTTACCGTCTCGATCGGCCCTTATTTAGCCCTGCAGTTTATGCTGGGTCGCTGGTGTGGATTGGTTATTCGGAGTGGCACGGCGTATGCAAATCTGGCCGGCAATCGATCTTCGTGGCGGGCGTTGTGTCCGTTTGGTTCAGGGCGACTACGGCCGTGAAACCGTTTATGGCGACGATCCGGTGCAGACGGCGGACCAAGGGGCGGCCGAAGGTGCCGAGTTTCTACATCTCGTGGACCTGGACGGTGCCCGAATCGGCCGGCCTGTGAATCGTGATGCAATCGATGCCATTGTTCGTGATACCAGTTTGGTCTGTGAGGTTGGGGGGGGTGTTCGTGATGAGGCAGCGATCGATCAATTATTAGGGATCGGCGTGGCGCGTGTCATCGTGGGCACACAGGCGTTAAAAAATCCTGACTGGTTCTGCACGATGTGTGGTAAATACCCTGGCAAGCTGGTACTTGGTATCGATGCCCGAGAGGGTTTGGTGGCCACCAATGGCTGGTTGGAAGTGAGTGATCGCACTGCGACCGCGGTGGCCAGCCAGTTTCAGGAGATGCCGCTGGCTGCTGTGATCTACACCGATATCGGCACCGATGGAATGCTGGGGGGGCCTAATTTGGATGCCATCTGCCAAATGCGAGAGGCGTTCGAGGGGCCGGTTGTTGCGTCCGGTGGTATTCGCAGTGCGGAAGACATTCAGCAGCTTGCGGAGATCCCGGTTACAGGGTGTATTGTAGGCAAGGCATTGTATGAAGGGCGCTTGTCGATGACCGAGGCATTGGCAGCGGCCACAGTAAGCTGAGACAATTGTAAATTGGAAAAAATTAAATCAATATTGCAATCGGAAGGATTCAAATATGGCCAAACACAACATTGAAGACGTCCGCAACATTGCCCTGGTGGGACACGGGTCTGCTGGCAAGACAACTTTGGCCGATAAATTTCTCACTACGACCGGTACGGTGAATGCAAATCCCAGTGTCGATGATGGCACCAGTATCTGCGATTTTGATGAAGAGGAAAAACATCACCATCATACGATCGAGGCCACGCTCACATACTTTATGCATGCAGGCAAGCGTTTCAATGTCTTGGATACGCCGGGATATCCGGACTTGATTGGTCAGGTTATCGGAAGTCTCCGTGGTGTCGATACGGCGTGCATCGTGATCGATGCTGCCGCTGGAATTAAAGTCAACACGCGCCGGGTTTTTCAGGAGGCGGGAGTTGCCGAGGTAGGCCGGATCATTGTGGTCAACAAGATGGATGCAGAGAACATTGACTTTCCATCTCTGGTGTCGAAACTGAAAGAGCTCTTCGGACCATGCTGCGTGCCTCTGAATGTGCCCATCGGTTCCGGTACCGAATTCAAGGGAGTTGTCAGTACCCTCAACGTGCCGAGTGAGTCGACTGGAGCACTTCTCGATCCGGGAGAAATTCATGAACCGTTGATCGAGTCGATTATTGAAGTTGATGAGGCGGTCATGGAGCGATATTTTGAGGGAGATGAGCCTTCGGATGAGAAACTTTCGGAGTTGCTTGCTCAATCCATTGCCGCCGGTTCATTGATCCCAATATTATGCGTTTCGAGCAAAACGGAAGTTGGGCTTGGCGAACTCATGGATGCCCTAGCGATGTGTGCCCTCGCGCCGACAGCCATTGAGCGGAAGGTGAAAAAGGGAGACGAGGAAATGACCGTGAGTGCGGACGCAGCGGCTCCTTTGGTGGCTCAGGTATTTCGCACACGGATCGATCCTTTCGTGCAAAAACTAAGTTTTGTACGCGTGTTTTCAGGGACGCTTAAAAAAGACACCACGGTGGAAAGTTTTGGAAGCCGCAAAGGAATCAAGATCGGCCCACTGCTGGAAGTTCAGGCGAATGAGACATTTCCCGTAGATTCCGCGGGACCAGGCGATATCGTTGCGATCGCAAAGTTGGAAGAGTTGCATACGGGAACCACACTGGGTGCGGTTGAAATTCCGGCCATCTGTTTTCCGACACCCATGGGCGGGCTCGCGGTGGTGCCAAAAAGTCGAGGCGATGAAACCAAACTTTCCTTGGCACTACACAAAATTACCGAAGAAGACTCGACAATCCGTTTAGACCACGACATGGAGACCAAGGAACTCGTACTGAACGGAATGAGTGAATTGCATTTAAATTTAGTTCGCGAGCGTCTCAAGCGGCGCGATAAGGTGGAGGTCGATACCAAGGAACCTAAAATTCCCTATCGGGAGACGATTCAGGAGAATGCAGAGGGGAGTTACAGGCACAAGAAGCAGTCGGGTGGTGCGGGTCAGTTTGGCGAAGTGCATATCCGTATGTTTCCGTTTCCGGATGGGGAGGATCCGGAGACTTATGCCACAAAGGCACGTTTCCCCTCGATGAAGAATCCCCATTATCATCCCGATAGTCATTTCCTCTGGATCGATTCAATTGTGGGTGGATCGATACCGGGAAATTTCATGCCGGCGGTGGAAAAGGGATTTTTGGAACGTGTTGGCCACGGTGTGATAGCCGGTTACAAGGTGCAGAATGTCTGTGTGGAAGTCCACTTTGGTAAAGACCATCCAGTTGATAGTTCCGAGCAGGCCTTCAAAACGGCGGCCTCGATGGCCTTCCGTCAGGTGTTCGAAAAGGCAAAGCCTGCATTGCTCGAGCCGATTGTCACCATTCATGTGACGATTCCAGGGGATAAGTTAGGTGATATCAACAGCGACCTTTCGGGACGCCGTGGGCGGGTACACGGGATGGAATCGGCGGGGGGGGATTTGCAGACAGTGACCGCGGAGGTGCCGCTTTCGGAGGTCTCAACCTATGCCCGTGCCCTCTCCAGCATGACGGGTGGGCAGGGTAGTTACACGCTGGAATTTTCGCACTATGAAATCGTGCCGGGCAATGTGCAGCAGGAGATCGTCACCAAAGCAAAAGTGAAAGAGGAGGATAGTTGAACATGGCTTGGATTGCTGCCCCGGCCGCTTCGAATGGCGTTTATTTCAAGCGAAATCGCGCACCGCGTAAGCTAGCATGCGTACCGTTGGGGTCGTCGATTGGCAATCACGGCAAATCGCCCTAAACTCACCGGCTCCAGCTCGCCGAATAAAAATCAGATTCCTTGATTTTTCCGGTCTTCGATAATACGATGATTTTAGGTGGCACGATTGATTCGTGGCCATGGCTCCTTTGGGGAATGAAATCATGCAGCGATTGAGTACTTTGTCGGTTCTCTTCTTCTATTGCCGCTGTACGTGTCCGGTCTAGAACCGGACCACTGCAATTTTTCGTTTCCCGTTTCAGGTGTTCTATCTGCACCATCCCGGACAGCGGATATTCGATCTTATAAGAGAGTGTACCATGGCTTCTGATTTTCGACTCAAGGAACAATTGCCCGAGTTGACTCGTCGCATTGTGCAAACATATTCCGATGTAGGTACGATCAATCATCTAGGGCACAGTCCGCTGCCCAACTACGACGTAATCATTGAGGCGGCTGAGGCAATTAAGGAACTCATTTACCCGGGTTACCGTCGTCGGGAGGGCTTACACCTCGGGAATATCACGTATCACGTGGGAGATCTGATTGACAGTCTGCATGACAAGTTGACGCAGCAGATTGCCAGGGCCCTTCGACACGATGCGGGAGTCACGCATGAGGTGGAGCACGAGACCGATTTTGAAGCACTGGCGCAAACGATGGCCATTGAATTTCTGGAAAAGATACCGGACCTGCGGAAGATCCTCGCAACCGATGTCCAGGCAGCGCTTGCTGGCGATCCAGCCGTTAAGGAAGTGGACGAGGTGATCTTTTGCTACCCGGGGCTCGAGGCCGTTACCATCTATCGCGTGGCGCACGAGCTTTATCGTCTAAAGATTCCCTTTATTCCCCGGATGTTGACCGAATGGGCTCATCGCGAGACGGGGATTGATATCCATCCGGGTGCCAGGATTGCCGACCACTTTTTCATCGATCATGGCACAGGCGTTGTGATTGGACAGACCTGTGAGATCGGGAGGCATGTGAAAATCTATCAGGGTGTCACGCTCGGCGCGCTGAGTTTTCAGACAGATGACCGGGGCAGCCTCCTGCGAGGGGACGATGTCAAACGGCACCCGACAATTGAAGATCGGGTTGTGAGCTACGCCAATGCCACGGTACTCGGTGGGAAGACCGTGATTGGGAAGGATTCGGTGGTAGGATCGAGTGTCTGGCTGACCCGTTCGGTCAAACCCCAGACAACGGTCGTGCTGGAAAAGCCCAAATTGCGCATGCGTAGCGAACAAGATACTGATTTGGTGGCTGAGGCCAATTATCAAATCTAAGTCAATTGTCTGAGGTGATGCTTTGTGCTCGGGAAAGTATCCCTTGAAACACCACGAGTTCCTGCTGTAGTTGCCGGAACAATTGGCTCAGATTAGCATCGAAGCGGTTCGTAATGACTTCGAATCCGCATTCAGAACACCCGTTTTCCTGTAACCTCGTCAGGGGGAGGGCAGGGAACCGCTCCACGAGAGCGTGAAATCGGTGATTCGAGGTACCGATCTGGTGATCGATTTCAATCAACCCTACGACCAATGAAGTTGTTGCTAGCATAGGCGGTTAAAATCCTGATAGAGAAGGGATATCGAAATCTAAAGGCAAAGATGTTTCCAGGTGGGTGGCACACTGCCCACGGGTGGCAATCCGATCGAGAGATTTAGCGACAAGGGAGTTACTGCGAGAGTCCCAAAAGTGAAGTTGCTTTCTGGGATCATCGAATTGGCCACGTACTGATCGGGCATCGATTGCTTGTGGCCCATTTGCTGCTGGATTTGTGACAAAAGACGGCTGGCTTGCTCAATGAGTTTGATTGGCGGATGATCCGAGGCTTGGCCCTCGCTCTCGTGCATCCGCAGCTGTGCAGCGGGCAGGGTGGCATTGGGTAAAACACGCAGCGTAAAGGAAAAGGGCCCTGCCGTTACGTGTGCGCTGCTGGTGATCAAGATTCGTTCAGTCGGTTGCCCATCGACACAAATTTCTGGTCCGCCTCCAAGATGTCGTAGCACAACACCCTGTGGATGTACCAAGAGAAAAGCATAGATTGGAGGGAAACGATCCTCCCCGAGTACCATGTCGCATTCCTGATCGCTCCCGATAAAGTAAGCGGTGGTTTGGAGCTCGTGGAATCGGTTGTCGATATCGCCCGACGTGATTTCAACCTGTACGGCGGAAAATGACTTTTCCGCGCCCCATGTTGAATCGTCGTGACATTGGTTGTGACATTGTAGGGATGGCTGCATGCGGCTCACTTGGATGCCCTGAAGGGCAAAGAGACAGTCTGCGGTTCGTACTTTGGAAATCGTCCAATTTCCGGAACCCTACCCAACATAAATCTTCCCAGGCACAAGAAAAGCCAATTTCATGGTGTGATCGAACTATCTGGCAAAGATACACCGAAAGAGAGGATCGCACGAGGAATCGAGACACCCGTTGCCGATCGCTCGGCTTATCCGGTCTACGTTGGCCGAGACTTTTCTGATTTTGCCTATTACGCCCGAAATTAGTCCGCAAGAGCCGATGGGATGGTGCGGCATGAAGATCAGAACAGCCAGAGGATGGGCCGGGCCAAGACAATGGGTGGACAAGGTTTTTTCCAGAAACCGGACCCACCTCAACGATTTCGGCGGGCAACACGCAACTGCCCACGGGACTGGGCGACCGCACGGTCCCGAATTCCCATCAATTCCGTGGTATTTGCCGGTTTCTTCCGGGCGGCCTCGAGTTCCGCCTCCGCCACTTCCGGGTCCAGATCCTCTGCTTTGACTGCCCGGTTGGTAAGCACGGAAACCACATCCCCGTTGACCTCGACGAATCCACCATCGACATAGTAACGAAGAGTCTTTGTGCCTTCGCGGATACGCATTTCGCCATGGCCGAGCCGACCGATCAGGGGAGCCCGCCCTGGCGCAATACCAATTTCCCCATCAAATAGTGGCAGGGCAATGAATTGGGCGGGCGTTTGCAGTGCTGTTTCCTCCGGGGTCACTACAATGCATTCAACCACCCTCACACCCGTGGTGACGTCGATGCCCTGTTCCATATGATTTGCAGCCATGGCCTAAACCCTCGGTACCCCTTTCCAGCTTTAGATCCCGATTTCCAGCTTTTTAGCCTGCTCTTCCGCCTGCTCAACGGCACCGACGTACATGAATGCCTGTTCGGGAAGGTGATCCCATTTGCCGTTGCAGATTTCCTCAAAACTGCGAATCGTGGCCTCAAGCGGGGTAATCTCTCCAGGCTTGCTCGTAAAGACTTCCGCAACGAGAAACGGCTGTGAGAGAAATCGCTCGATACGACGTGCGCGATGAACCACCAGACGGTCCTCCTCGCTTAGTTCGTCAACACCCAAAATGGCGATGATGTCCTGCAGCTCACGGTAACGTTGCAGGATTGTCTGCACGCGCCGGGCAATGGCATAATGCCGCTCGCCCACGTACTGTGGGTCCAGGATTCGGCTCGAGGAGGCTAACGGATCAACCGCTGGATAAATTCCCTTTTCCGAAATGGACCGT
>JAUWIQ010000412.1 GCA_030605285.1 Planctomycetota bacterium | reverse complement strand
GGATGACCTCTACGTGTGTCAGGAGCAGGGTTTACCGAATCGACTCATTCTACAGCAAGAGGACGCTACCGCAAACGAAATGGCAGCGGCATGGGGAGTCGACTGGCTGGAAGATTCGCGCAGTGCACTGTTTGTCGATTTAGACAACGATGGCGACCAAGATCTACTGGTTGCATTTCACGGTGGGATTATTGTCGCTTCCAATGAAGAGGGCAAACGATTTGAAGTTCGAACTATTATTCCCTCCAGCAAACATTTGATGTCGCTGGCATCTGCAGATTACGACAATGACGGTGACCTCGATATTTATGCGACTGCTTTTTTGACACAGTGGCGTGGAGAAACGGCTTCTCCTTTGGCCCAACAACCGCGTGTCTACCACGATGGAAACAATGGTGGCCAAAACGCGTTGCTAAGAAATGATCTGCGTGGCGATTCATGGCACTTTGAAGATGTTACCCAGCAAGTGGGACTCGACGTAAACAACAATCGATTCAGCTTCGCCGTTTCGTGGGAAGACTATGACAATGACGGCGATCAAGATCTTTATGTAGCGAATGACTTCGGACGAGACAATCTCTATCGTAATGATCATGGTCATTTTCTGGATGTGAGCAAAGAAGCCGGCGCAGAAGATGCGGCTAGCGGGATGGGAATTACATGGGGTGATTATGACCGGGATGGCTGGTTTGATATTCACGTCAGCAATATGTGGTCCTCTGCGGGAGGCCGCATTGCCTTTCAACCCAAGTTCATGTCGGATGCCGATCCCGATGTCAAGCAACGTCTTCAAAAGATGGCGCGTGGCAATACGTTGTTGAGAAATCAAAATAATGGTGTCTTCGAAAAAGTGAGCGCCGATTCTGGCATCGAATTCGGACGTTGGGCCTGGGCATCGATGTTTGCGGATATCAATAACGATGGGTGGGAAGACCTCTTGGTTGCAAATGGATTCTTGACTGGTGACCAACCCGGAGATTTGTGAAGTCTTTTCTGGCGACAGGTCGTGTCGCAATCACCAGAAAGTTCTGAGGACGAGAACAACCCGGAATATCGGCGGGGCTGGGCGAAGATATTTCAGATGATCCGCTCGGGATCCTCGTGGAGTGGACACGAGCGAAACTGCGCGTATCTCAATACGGGAGGCGGTAATTTTGCCAACATTTCGGTTGCCAGTGGCTTTGATTTTCCGGATGACGCAAGGGGGATGTCCTTCGGCGACTGGGACCAGGACGGTGACCTCGACTTCTGGGTATCGAACCGCACCGCACCGCGCCTGCGATTGATGCGGAATGAGCGTCCCGGCAGCAACCGATTTCTTGCCTTGCGGCTTGTGGGTAACGGGACCAGCACAAATCGAGACGCGATCGGTGCCCGCGTCGAGGTTTACGCGAACCACCCCAAGTCGGACGGTAGTAGCCCATCTCCCACTAATAATCAAAGCTCGACCGCAGCAGACCGCCCCCTGGCCAAAACGCTCCGGGCGGGCGAAGGATTTCTGTCCCAGAACAGCAAGTGGTTGCACTTCGGGCTTGGCGATGCGACGGAAGTGCGCAAAGTGGTGGTTCATTGGCCGGGCGGAGAGAAGGAGACCTTTAGCAACTTACCGCTCGATTCCAGGGTGGAGTTGGTTCAGGGATCTGCAACTGCGACTCCGCTCGAAAACAAACCCCGACAGCTTGCCCTTACCGCCAAGGATCAGCAGCCACTGGCCTATTCCGATCAGACGATTTTACGACTGATCACGCCACTCGCTCTGCCCAGTCTTCCCTATCAAAATTGGAAAGGCACCGATCAACAGATTGATACGCAAACGGGCAGACCCATGCTAATCAATCTCTGGGCCAGTTGGTGTTTGCCCTGCCTAAAAGAGCTACAGGACTTTACGAACAATCGCGAAAAGATTGAGGCTGCCGGGTTGAATGTTCTGGCACTTTCCGTGGATGGATTAGGTGATGATCGCTCGAGTTTCCAGGACGCCTCGAAACAAATAAAGGCGATGAAATTCCCCTTTCGCACCGGTCGGGCAACGAGCCCCCTGCTGAACGCACTACAATCGGTCCATGATTTACAGACGCCCGTACATCGCCCGCTACCGCTGCCTTCGAGTTTCTTGATCGATGCCGAGGGCCGTCTGATTACCATCTACAAAGGTCCCGTCAATATTGACGAAGTATTACGCGACGTAAGGGCTACGATCGATTCCCCCGTCGATCGATTTGAGCGGGCCGCAATGCTTGCTGGCCGCACACTCGACATGGAACCTGCAGAAGCCGCTCTCAACGGCATGGAGGGTCTCAAATACCGCAAATTTGCAGAATTTTTTCAACGGCTCGGTCAGTGGCAATATGCGGCAGATCAGCTGCAACATATCGTCGACCTTTGGCCCGATTCCGCTACGGTCCGCACGGATCTTGCCTCTGCGCTGCTCCTGCTCGGACAAAGCGAGGAAGCGCAGCAACAGCTTGAAGAAGCGGTTCGCCTCAACCCGGAGCTGCCGCTCTCGCACGTGGCGCTTGCCGAACTTTTTCTGAAGCAAAAACGAATGAACGATGCCTTAGAACACTTTGACAAAGCCCATTCTCTGCAACCCGAAGATCCGAAAATTCTCTACCAGCGAGGGGTGACTTTCAGCGATCTGGGAAAAGACAAGCAAGCCCTTGACGATTTCACAGAAGTGGCCCAGATGGCACCCAAATTTATTCCGGTGCTTTATCGTCGTGGCGCAATCTATGAAAAGCTTGGAAAATACAAATATGCTGAGGAGGATTTCCAAAGAGCACTCGAACTCAATCCGAAGGATGCTCGAGGTTACAACAACCTAGCCTGGCTCCAATCCACCTGTCCCGATGCAGCAATTCGAAACGGTCCGCAGGCCCTCTCGAATGCAAAAAAAGCTTGCGAGCTGCTCCATTGGAAGGACTTCAGTACATTCGATACCTTGGCCGCCGCCTATGCGGAAACAGGGCAGTTCGACGAAGCGGTCGAGTGG
>JAUWIQ010000266.1 GCA_030605285.1 Planctomycetota bacterium | reverse complement strand
TTTGGCCACTCCCCCCATGGCCCATTCCTATGCGCCCCCTGACGATTCCCAGCCGTCTGCAGCCCGCGAGGCCGCGCTGCCACCGGTGCAGCCACCCTCAGCCAGCTTTATCCTGCAGCTATTTATTATTCCCGGGATGATCGTGTTTGTGATCATCATGGTCTGGCTGGCATTTCATTGGTTGGCGCACATGGGTAGCAATCCGGCGGAGATGATCCGTGAAATGCGTCAAAACAAGGCCAACAGTTGGCAGGTGGCGTACAACTTTTCTGAGGAGTTGCGGCAAAACAAAGCCTCTCGCGAAGATCCCGAACTCGCCGGGGAGCTCGCAAATTTTCTGGACGCCTTGCTCGATGAACCGCTGCCGGCAGCGACGGGCAGCCTGACGGGTGGCGATCCACGTAGCCAGGAAGTAATCCGGCGCGGATTTCTCTGCAAGGCGCTGGGCGAATTCACAGTCCCCGAGGTGGTGCTGCCGGTACTGATCCGGGCCGGTTCAACAAATGCCAACGACGATGAGTTGCGGGTTCGATTGGCGGCCCTCGAGGCAATTGCCCTGCTGCTGGAAAATACGCGACACCGTCAGCCGCCGGAAAACAAGCAGCAGCCGCCGGAAAACAAGCAGCTCCTGCCACTGCTCCTGGCTAGCTCAGAAAACAAGGACCACAAGATTGCCACGCGGGCCGCTGTGGCCCTCGCAATTGTGGAAAATGATCGTGCCACAAATCGTCTCGTGGAAATGCTCGAGGAGCCACAACACGCCGATGTCCACTACAACGTGGCGATGGGACTCGCCCGCCTGGGTCATCTTGCCTCGCTTGAGGTGCTGTTGGAGATGCTCGACCCGAACGAACAGCGGGCCCTGGTGGATGAACCGAGCGAGGAGGCCCGAAATCTGAAACAGACGCGAATTTATTTGAACGCCCTGCGGGCCAGCCGCCTGCTCGCGAAACAAAACCAAGAAGCCGATCTGGCCCCACTCGAACGCGGGGTAAAGCGACTGCTTGCGGAGCAAGACAATCCCCAGGTTCGTATCGAGGGCAACGCCACCCTCCGCGAATTGCAGAACCGCAACGCACCCTGATCTTTCGCCTCCGAACCACAGCGGACGACTGCATCGATAGCGTTGCTGCGTGGTGATTTGGATCGATCCTGTGATTTCGATCTATCGCACTGCAAAGGTTTTCTGTATGAGTACGCGGCTTTTCTAATTCGCTCTTCTTTTCTAATTCGCTCTTCTTGCAAGAGTAGACTTTGATACCACACCGCAAAGAATCCTCTCACGGTCGTGGGCTTATCGCAGCGGACGATTGTTCCTCCACTTTCTCATCGATATCGGTGACTCCAATGGTTCAAAAAATAATCCTTCCCTTCGCAGGGGTCTTGCTGGCGATTTCGGCCATCCCCTACCACGACCTTGCAACGCGGACCTTTGCCGAAACGGTTCTCCTTGAGCCGATCGGTTGCGATGAAACGCAGTTTGTGGAGGAAACCCCCTGCCAGAGCCCGTGCCAAATCATTTACGAAAATGCGCCCCGCACTAGCCATCGACTCCGCAATCAGATGGTCTACGAAGAACGAGAGATCGTGACTTACCAACCGGTCTGGGAAACCGAGATGCGAATGTGCTACTACACCCTGGCACGGCCACAAACACAAACGGTCGAAAAAGAACAGCGGTGTGTGGTCATTAAACCGGTCTGGGAGACGGTTGTCTGTGACCAAAGCTACGATGTGCTGCGGAACGTGGTGGAGACCGAGGAATGCGAAGAACGCTATACCATAAGTCGGCCCGTTTACGAGAGGCAAGAGCGTGAGCAAAAAGTTCAAGTCCGCCGGTATGTAACGCGCACCGTGAACCGCGAGGTGCCGCAAGTTTCCATGGAACCGGTTACCAAGATGCGAACTACCTACGTAAATCGAGGCCAGTACGTCACAGAGCAATTCCAGAAACCCAGGATGACTTTCAGCATATTGCGGTGGGCACAGGGTAGCTGGGGTGTTGATCCGGCAAACGGCAAACAACGCTATGAACTGCCCGGGCTCGTGTGGGTAAAAAAACCGCCGAAAATGCGCACGGGCACACGAAGCGTCTGGCAACCACGTACTGAGGCGGTGGAGGTTCCGGAAACTACCTACCAGCGAGTTGTCACGAATGTAACGGTCCCCACCCAGGTTGGCGAGTGGGTGGTCGAGGAAGAAGTGCGACAGGTTTGTGTTTGCGTCTGCAAAATGGTGACTGAGGAGTGCGTGCGCAAGGTGCCTTACACTACCTGTCGCCAAGTGATTGAACGGGTTGAAAATAAAGTGACGATTCCTGTTTGCAAATACATCCGAGAAGAGCAAGTTCGCAAGATACCCTGTACCTACCAACGGATGGTGTACGAACAACGGGTAAAACAGGTCCCGGTCCGTGTTTGCAAAATGATTCCAGTGCGGAAAAAAATACTTGTTCCGCGGTGCGTCCAAACCCTAGTTCCGGATCAAAAGGTTTGTTCAATTCCCCGGACCGTGATCCTCCAGGTGCCTCGCAGAGGGGCTTCCAAGCAGGTTGCCGAGAAAGCGGACGATCCGAAAGCACCGAATGCGAACCGCGCTCCGGCTGCGCTGAATGAGCGACCCGGATTGGATGAACTGCCCAGGCCTGCTTTGCGCTGGGCCAACCGACTGGCTCGGCAGTGGGCCCGGAACGACTGGCTTAGTCAGGCATAAGATGGGTTGCGCCCGGCGAAATACGGGGCCCTGCGATCCGCGCGGGGAATTTCTAGTGGTTCACGAATGCCCGCGACTTCAAATGGCCCCCATGCCCGCGACTCCAAATGGCCCCCAGGGAACTTCCTCCCCAGGTGACAATTCCACGCAGGGTGCGCCCAGAGAGTACGCTTTCAGTGCTGGCATCTTATCCTGCGGAAGCAACCAGCTTGGTGTAGCTTCGGCTGCGCATATTTCTTATGATTGGCCGTCCCATTTACCGAATGCGGGGCTGGATCAAAAGTGGCCGGTTAGAAAAACTACCAGACCGGCAAGAATAAGGAGTACCAAGGCAGTCCACCACCAAACGCCTCGCAGCGAGTACTCGCGAGTGATGTAATTCCCGCAAATCGGACATTGTTCGGCATCCTCGTAGATTTCGGCGTGGCAACTTGGACAGGGCAAGGTTTGTGATGGATCATCATCGCACCAGTCATCGGATCCTTCCACCTCATCTGGATATTCGTCGTCCTCGAGTTGGTCCGTTGTTTCAAAGTCAACCATGAATTAAATCCTAAGGGGCCATATCGTGTAGGCAGACTGCCGTCGAGTCAAACAAACCAAGGATGGCGGACACTGCTGAGGATCATGAATTATTTCGTCAAGGAGGACGAACGTGAATACGCTCAAGACGTTGGTGGTGCTTGCCGTTTTGGCCATCGTGGGTTACGGCCTATACGTCGGGCTCAACAACGGATTTCAGTTCCAAAATACACCCGCGGAAACACCGGCCTGGCTGACAAGTGAAATGGGCACGAGCCCAGGAATGCCTCAGGTCGGAATGCCTCAGGTCGGAATGCCTCAGGTCGGTCTCGGATCACAAACCACATCGCCAGCGCCGGGCCTCTCGCAGGGAATACCGAGCGTCGCGCCCGGCAGCGGACAGATCCCTCAAGCGTCTTATCCATCGGCAGGGCCTCCGACATCCAGTCCGACTAACAATCCGGCTGGCGAGAAACCGCTCCAAACAAACCCAGCGCCAGCAAATTATGCTAATCTGCCGAGCGGTGGGCCAACAGGGCCCGTTCTGCCAAGCGGTGGGCTAACAGGGCCTGTGGCGATCTCGCCTGCGGGGCAGACGACGTCCGTTGCCACAACCAAGGGTACGGGCATCGCAGCCCCACCACCCTCCGCGCCCATCGCCAACTACGATCCAACTGGAGGGCCCGGCCCCAACAGACGGGTCGGATCTAATCCGAACGGCACCCCTCCGATCCAGCCAACCGCCCCGCCGGTCGCCTCCGTACCGGGTGGGACACCCCCTCCCGCCACAGCCACCGGTGGCGGCCCGCCGCATGCGCAGTTCACGCGTCGGCCCCAGACCCCCCGGGCGGCGGCCCCCCGTCCCCCAGGG
>JAUWIQ010000147.1 GCA_030605285.1 Planctomycetota bacterium | reverse complement strand
GTGGCTGGCGGTCCTGTTGCTGCAGCATGCAATAACCCGTCATTTACGCCCGAACCAAGCGTATCCACAGAAGCGAGAAGTGAACTAGAACAGGAGAATCTAAGCGCAATCTAAAGTTCATATGCAACGATGCATCCGAACTTGGAAAAGTGACAGAAAAATTTAACGTTCTGCCAAATCGTCGGATTTTAAAAGAACTTCACAACGGATTCGAGCAGTGTAATTGAAGTCCACAAACAATTCAAGCAATGGTGATGATCTGTGCTTTGATGCGTCATGAAATTTCCCTTGGCGTCTTATCTGCTTTTGTTCCGGTATCTCCAGATATGGTTTTGGACGCTCTGAAGAACGATTGCTGCGCATCTTTTATTTTCAGGATGACAATTTTCAATGTGAGGGACTCAAATGCAAAAATAAATTATTAAGGTTCTTGTTGCGGGTCAATGGCTACAAGCCGCGAACAACGGTTGTTCCTTCCGGTCGTCGCCGTAGCCCGTCAAAATATATAGATTGAGAGCCACAAATTTGACATCGTATTTGAGAGGATTTATACTCTTCTTGAGTCGGGTAGATACAATGCTCACTTCAAAACGTCTCTCGATTTACTCGGCTGTCATGAGATGCTCTTGACGAGGGGCGATCAACTGAATGGGGTCCGGTGGCATTTTTCCACAGTCGCTGCAATATCGGGCTGAACAAAATAAGCGAATATGGATGATCTTGATCGAAACGCAGGTAATAGCGATCTCCAGCGGAATGAGAATTCCGTACGCCCGCACAGACGTTGGATGTTTCGCTTATTTGCGATTGCATTTCCGTTCATAATTTTGCTTGCCATCGAGTGTCTGATGCGATTAGGGGGCAGTGGCACGAGCCAAGACCCGTATATTAATATTTCCCCTTTTACAATTTTTAGCCGGTCAAATATTGACGGCCGTGAGCATTATCGAATCACACACCATTGCGCTTACGCAAAAAGACGAACCAACATACATTTTGCGACTGAAAAGCCCCCGGGGACCATTCGCGTGTTTTGTATCGGAGGTTCGGCTTGCGCCGGTTGGCCCCATCCAGAGACCGAGATATTTAGTCAGTATCTTGAGCAATCGCTCAGCAACGCATTTCCCGACAGGCCCGTCGAGGTAATCAATGCGGCTGCCCATGGGTTCGCAAGCTACCGTATTCGCCATATTCTAGATGATATTATCGACCTCGATCCCGATGCGATTGTCATCTACAGCGGCAATAATGAGTTTCACGAACGACGCCAGTACGACACCTCCTACGTCGATCTGGCAGACCAGTTGGGCAAGAGAATGCGAACGGTACAGTGGCTTCAGGCAAAGCTACGCGATCCACCGACTATGCTCGACGGCAATAATTTGTATGACTCTGCCGGCACTTTTTATAAAAGAATTCAACGCGAGTCGCTCGAACTTCGTAGCGATCCGCAGTTGTTCCGGAAGGTTGTGCAGCATTACCGGCAATCGATCCAGCATATGGTCGATCAGGCCGGTCGTCGGGATGTTCCGGTTGTGTTGGTGACGGTACCCGTAAATCTACGAGATTGGCTGCCACACGTTTCACACAACCAATTAAAGGGCCCACACCGAGAGAGTTGGAAAAAACTCTATCGTCAGGCGCGGAAACACTATCTGGCTGGGGAGTTCGACGAAGGTATTCGGATAATGAAGCAGGCGATTGAGATCGAACCCGAACACGCTGAATCGTATTTCTGGTTGGGTCGATTACAGGAGGCGGCTGACAACACGCCTGCGGCGCTCGAAAGCTATCGTCGTGCGAAAGACCTTGATTACAACCCGTTTCGTGCCCATTCCGAGTTCAACAAAATCGTGCGAGACATTGCACGACAAAATCCGCACGTTACGCTGGTCGATCTTGCAAATGAATTCCCAAGGGCGTCAAAGAACGGTTTGCCGGGATTTGACTTGTTTCTGGATTATGTCCACCCGTCCCAACAGGGAAATATAATCATCGCCAAGCAGGTATTTCAGTCACTGGTCGAAGAAGGAATGATCCAGGGGAATCCGACGACGAGTGAGTTCGTTCTTTCCGATGAACCGATGCCGGGTACAAAAGAGCCATACAACGACTCAACTTATTGGCCTCTTCAGGTGCGACTGTTCAATATTTACGCCCAAAATCACCAACACGATGCAGCAGTCCAGCAGGCAATTTACCTGCACCAATTGTTGACGGGTACGGACGAAGAGCCCGAGGAACTGGATCTCGGGGTACCCAAAAATATGCGGGAGGGATATAAGGTCTTCCAGAATTATCTGCAGACGGAACGCCAAGATCTGCTTGGTTTGTTGCCGACGGATGACAAAATGAAGCAAGCAGAATCCCAGCGAAGACAATTCTATGAACGGTGGTTTCCCTATGGAAGTTTCTGACTAAACAGGCAACGGTTCTTATCCGTCGCCCACTGCCAGTGAGGGGCAGAAGGATTCGCTCGAGACTGGAAACTGGTGGGAGATAGACATCCGGTTGCTTTCGAACCAATAGCAGAGCAAGAATGACTGAAATCAAATTACCGAGGTTCACATCCGAATCTGTTGGCTCAAGGGCCTAATTTTCTTGTTCCGGTTTTGTCTCTGTGCGTCCGCGTCTGTACGTCGCTTTGTCTTGGTAGAGCAGCACCCGTTCCTGCTCGGGCACCTCTGGGTAGGGTTTCGTTATTTCGACGATTATATAAAGATCAATATGTTGAATCCTGTGGCGAGTACCATATCGCTCCTGCCAGACTCGCCTTAGATAGTCGACATAAAACTGCCGATGAGCGGCTGCCGTCCTGGTCGGAGATTTAAGATTCATCACGTAATGACTGAAGTGAGTGTTTCGATATCTGTCTGAAAGCATCTGTGGTTTTTCCCAACTGACTGGTTGCCCGTTATTATGCAAATCAACTTGGCTCCCATCCTCTAATGTTGCAGCAGCAATCAGCCACCCGTCTCTCATGACAGGCGATGCGAACAGATCCCATCGCTGTTCGAAACGCAGCGCATAGCCTGGCGATTTCCAGCGATGGTCAAACCACTTGAAATCGGCCGGCCGCACAACTTGTAAATTGAAGAGCAGCCCATACACCAGGAGGATAGCCACTACAATATTGAGCACGGCAGCATACGGAGTTTTTGTGTCATGAATTTTCGGAGGTGGAATTTTCGCGGCTAGCAATCCGAATCGCTTGCCAAGCCAATCCCACATGGATCCCGGCAGGAATACAGTCCAGCCAACGATGGAGACCCAAGGAAAAAGACCGACATCCATGCAGAGAAAAATTCCAATATGAAACCCCACGAATAAAAGAATTATCAGAATTCGAATTCGGGCGGTGAAAAAGGGAACAAACAATAGAAAAGGCCCCCAACATTCCAGCCACAGTGTGCTGGCAGTGAGCCAGCGCAACAGCTCGGGGTAATTGAGCAACCACTTGCCGAAGCCCGAAGCAATGTGGTCAATATTTAATGCGTAGTAGAGTGCCGACCGTGTTTCTGTCCAGACGGGATCTGTTTTGCTAAAACCACTTACCCAGTACATAAAACACATCTGCAGCATGATGGCTACGGTTGCAGCAGAAAATATCAACGGAGGCGATTCTTCTTTTCCCGAACGATAGTTGTCGAGTGACCAACGGGAACCAAGCGGAAGAAAAATGCTCCAGAACAGAAGCATCCGCATTAAATGATCTCCACCATTTAGCAGGAGTGGATGCCGGGTTTGTAATGAGGCAAGCACCGCCCAAGTGATAACTGTAGCCCAACGGGTTCGGTAGCCCACCAGCAGAGCGATAGCCGCCACTCCCGCCAGCGCAAACAAAATTGCCTGCCACTGCCAGCTGCCGCTAGCCAGATGCAACGACCAATGTCCAGGATGGTAATTGATAAGCCATGGTGTCGACCAAGTCGGCAAGACACCAAAATCGGTAAAGTGCGCTCGGAAATACTGGGCATGCAGTATCAGATCCCAGAGAACCATCGTGGCCAAACCGATCCGCAAAAAACTGAGCGATCTGGCGTCAATACTCAGCAAGTCGCGGATCTTCGCTAGCGCTTTGGCACCGAGCGGCTTTGATGGTCCATTAGCAGCCATAGACAAGTCTGCTCTCTCGCTATTTTTGTGCTGGCGGCAAGTATGATTTCCCTTGACGGTAAGAGTCGAGTCGCCGTTGTAGGGACGCTTTTTGTGTTGCAGGGGAAAATTCCACCGCTTTTGCTTGCCAGCGCACCGCCTCTTGGAAGTTTCCCGCTTCTGCGTTGGCAGTAGCGAGCGTATCGAGCGGGCTGGACTGATTCCAGCCTGTCAACTCGCAGGCTTTGGTTGCCAGGGAAATCGCCTGTTGATTGTCACGAAAATGAGTATCGAGGCAAGTGCCATAGAGCCATGCCAGATTGTTGTAGCCGCCCGCGTTTCCCGGCATCAATTGGATCGCCTTTTTAAATTCGTCAATCGCGCGCTGGTAGTCTCCAAGTTGTTCGTAAGTCGTTCCCAGATTGTTGAGGATGTTTACATCCTCCGGTGAGAGTTGGCTGGCTTTTTCAAGGTGCTGCTGGGCAAGTGGCAATTGGCGTTGTTTCAAGTAAAGATTGCCGAGGCGGAGATGGGCGCCACTCGATTCGGAATCGAGTGCAAGAGCTTTTTTTAGATGATGTTCCGCAGGCTGCAGCCTCCCTTGGCGGATTAACGCCACAGCGGAAGTCATGTGCGTTTTGACTGCTTTCTTGGTTTCTTCCGCAGCCTTCTGTTCCCGAATAAATTGTTGAAAAAACCAGATGAAGGCAGCTGCCGTGGCGACAGTTGCGAAGAGGACGAGCAGACGCGCTGCACGAGACTGACTTAAACGCATTCTGAATCACTCAACGTGTTTGTGCCGGACCAAGGCAAATGCCGCCGGGTAAAATCCACGGTCCTTGGATTTTCGAAGATACGAATAGTCAATTTCGCTTCCAAAGAGGTCAAAAACAAGGTTAACCTTGCCCCGAGCCAAATCTTTTCTGTGCAGCTCCTCTATTCTTGCGATGGGGTAAGGTTTTGTTTCTCTTTGCGATAGGTGTTGAGTCGTTGTTGCATCGCTGCCTTTTGTGACTCCGGCGCAAACTCCACTGCCTTTGCCTGCCAGCGCATTGCCTCCTCAAAATTTCCGGCCGCCGCATTGGCAGTCGCGAGCGTATCAAGCACGCTGGAGTTGTTCCAATCGGTCAATTCACAAGCCTTGGTTGCCAGCGCCAGCGATTGTTGCTGGTCACGATACCTCGCATCGGCGCAGGTGGCGTATAGCCAAGCCAGATTGTTGTAGCCGCCCGCTTCGCTGGGCATCAATTGGATCGCTTTTTTAAATTCGTCAATCGCGCGCTGGTAGTCTCCATGTTGTTGATAAATGGTTCCCAGGTTATTGACAATACTTATATCCTCAGGCGTGAGTTGATGGGCTTTCTCAAAGTGATGCTGGGCGGGTGACAATTGGCGCTGTTGCAAATAAAGATTCCCCAGGCGGAGATGAGCGCCACTCGAGTCAGGATCGATTTCCAGCGATTTTTTCAAGTGATGTTCGGCAGCTTGAAATTGGCCTTGTCGGATCAACGCCGAACCGAAGTCCATGTGCGCCTTTGCCGAATTGGGCCAAAGTTCCATCACGGCGCGGTATTGATCTGCCGCTTGCTTATCAAAGTTCAATTGTTGCAGCCAGGTCGCAAAATTGAATCGTCGCTCTGCCTCGATCATGTCGAACGTCCGCTGAGCGACTTTGTCCTTGATTACCCGTCCATTCCTGGC
>JAUWIQ010000268.1 GCA_030605285.1 Planctomycetota bacterium | reverse complement strand
TGTCGAGTTGTTGTACCAGGTGACCCGGATCGTCTGGCCCGAGATGAAATCTCTGGCGGCACTTCCGGAGACGCCCTGGTAGTTGTAACCCGCGTTGCCACCTAACTGATAAAGGCCGTCGGGGCCGGCGATCTTGTAATTGGCATACTGGTCCTTGATGGCCGTATCCCAACCCGCCCATTCAAACTGGTTGTCGTTGCTGCTGCTGCCGAAATCGACTAGCAGGTCGACTTTTTCGGGATCGTATACCGCGATTTTTTTTGTGACCGTCACCTGCTCTGCTTCAACTCCGCCGTTATCGGTGACGGTTAATGTGAGCATGTAGTCACCGGGATCCATGTACGTATGCTGCGCCGAGACTCCGTTGTTATACGAACTATCGCCCCAATCCCATTGGTATTGGGCGATAGTGCCATCCGGATCAAAGGTGCCGGTTGCATCGCCAACGATCGTTAGTGGGCCCACACCACTGCTGCGGTCCACACGCCAGATGACTTCCGGAATTGCGTTATAAGGCGGGACAACGATGCCATTGAGCTCAAGCTTGTCGAAGATCAGCGCATCGCTGTCGATGTTTGAATTCACATTGACCAGATCATAATTACCGGCCGTCTGGAAATCGATGGTAAAAGTGGTTGCGCCACCCTCGCCAGCCTGGAGTGTGATTGTGTCCATCTCATGCCAGGTGCCGTCGGGTGCAGATTCCTTTCGGTTGGCGTCGTCGAAGCTGATTAGGGGAGTAAAGGTAAGGGCCGAGTCGCCATCGTTGTAATAGGTTGCATGTAATTCTTCGCCCGGTGAAAAGGTTTTGAGTTGGCCGGTGATGCCCTGATAGTTGTAGCTAGAGTTGCCACCAAACTGATAAACGCCTCCGGGGCCGGCGCTAGTGTTCCTGGCGTAAATGTCCTTGATCACAGTTTCCCACCCCACCACATTGAAGAGGTCTTCTGAAGGCTGCGCACCGTAGTCAACAAGATTTGTGCGGACCCGTACCGGGGCTAACTCAATTTTATCGATGATTAGGGAGTTGGATCCCGCGTTGGAGTTCACGTTGACCGCGCCATACTCACCGGTTGTTGCAGCATCGATCGTGAACGTGGTCGCGCCGCTGTTACCCGGCTCAATGGTGACAGACTGCATGTCGTACCACGTTCCGGCGGGGTTGGAAACGCGACGATTGGTGTCATCCAAACTGACCTTGGGAGTGAACGTGATGGCAGTATCGCTGTCGTTGCACCAGGAGACAATAATCTTCTCGCCCTCGTAGAAGGTTCGCTCTGGTCCTGTGATTCCCTGGTAGTTGAAGACCGCGTTGCCGCCAAGCTGATAAAGTCCGCCTGGGCCTGCGGTGGTGTACGTGGCATATTTGTCCTTGATCACCGAATCCCAATAGGCTACCCCAAACGAGTTGCTCGCCTGAGTCACACCAAAGTCAATCAGAGTGAAATAGTAGACCGGCACGACATCGATTGTTACGGTCGCTGTATCGCTTCTGCCACTTTCGTCGCTCACGGTATACTCGAAATGGTCCTCACCAAAGAAATCTATGTCCGGCAAATAGGTGAGGGTCTCATCGTCGTTCTCCGAGACCGTGCCGTGGGCAGCTTGATCAAAACTGGATACACGCAACGTGTCACCCGGATTTGCGGGGACATCGTTCGCTAGCACTGCCACAATGGCTGCGGTATCCTGTGAAGTCTCGCTTAGGTCATCCAAAGCGTCCGGCGCATTACCCGTGAGCAGCAAGCGCGGTTCCAAGAGTTCCAACTGCCGCAGGCGATAGGTGCCTGAGAGTTTCAGTCGACAAATCTTTTTCCGACGATTAATACGCTGAAGTTTGAGGCGGTAATTTTGAAGGAGAGTTCTGAGAGACATCAAGTAGTTTCTGGATGTCAGCGTGGCCCCTGCCACGATGACCGCTCAGCGTGATCCTATTATTTCCCCATGCGATCTGTTGCATCAACAAATTGGTAATAAAACTGACCGACGATGTGCGAAATGTCCGCACTTTTTTACATTGGATAAAGTAGGATAGCTTGCGGTGCGGATTCGCAGTCTTAAGCAGCCTCGCTGAATCTGCAAAACCCACCACTCAAAGACACGATTACCGTTCCGGCGAAAGACGACTTGGTAATCCAGTTCGATGCCGAGCACCCCGCAAAGTAATTTTTTATTGCCACATCGAGCGGCATCTGGGCATCGCCTTGGCGCTGGTGGTCGAGTACCCCGATTTTTAAGTGCGGTGCATCCTAAACTTGGCAGCATCGATCTGATTCTGCCAGCGGCTCAAGGCGACATCACCTTGCTCGCGCCGATCCTGACCGTGCGTGACCGGAATTTTGCGGTCTGTCTCATTTGTAGGAACTATTCGAGGTCGATGGCCCGGATCGCCTTTTTGAGAAAACCGATCCGTTGCTCAACCGCATCGGGTGTTTGCTGTTTGCCTCCGCTTTCGCGTATGCTGAGGTCGCCTTGTAGCTGTTGCACGAGCCAACCGCGCACCATGACATAGTATCGCTGATCGCGTCCGAGGTCCGTGACGGCCGGCATGGACATCGCTGACTGAGGATTCTGTATTGCTTTTCTGACTGCGATCACTTTGCGCCCGATTTCCAGAGCAGCTTGATCTTCCTGCGGCAGAGAAGCCGGCTTGGATTTCTCCTGCGCTACTGCCAGCGTACCGAGACTCAGAAGGAGACAAACGGTACAGGCCAACCCTGCAACCCGCAGAGTGAACAATTCTTTCAACATGCAAGTTTCTCCATTTATCTTGGCCACTCGATCCGCCAATGGTGGACCATGCGACCATGTTGTGTTGGGCGTTCACGCGTTACCGTGATCATTGCGACAGCGGAACTGCGAACGGGGCAGTACGCTTCGCCACGTCATGACCCCCGCGGCCAACCTGCTTCTACGTCGCATCCAATAATGCGAAGTCGACTTCCGAGTACGCGTTCAGGATTCGGCAAATCTCCTCATTGGAAAAGGCTCTGGTATTTAAATAAATCCCACCAATCGTTTCATCGCCCATCATGACTCTATCCCACGGAAGGACCTGGGCATTTGGAGTGAAACTTGGAAGACCGTCCATGTCAGTATTCCGCTGCTCAAGCATGGTCTTCACTGTCTTATGCTCGGCTACAATCGACGCTTGCCAGGCAAGCCACACGACCATTACTGAAACTAGCAACGGCAACGTCAGCAGACGAAAACGCATTAGCCGACGCCAACCGCGCTTCCGCTTGGCTTGTCCGGACTCCTCAGTCCCTGGCTCCATAGATGTAGACATAACTGCTTATCAAGAGTGCGATCTTGTTGAACGCGCAATGGGTTGCCTGTGGATCGCCGCTCCACAGCGAAACAGGCGACGTTAATTAGCCAATCATTGTACCAAAATGAATCGCCTCCAAGAGCCAAAGTGGCGAAGGCCACCCTGCCCACAGGCGTTGTTGGGCGGCTAGGTACTACGTCTTTTCGGCCCGAGATTTCTTGCCGCGCGTTCCATTGATGATGAGCCGTAGTAGCAAATCGCAGACAACCCATGCGACATTGCCAATGGCGATTGCAATCGGCATTGGCATCTGAATTGGCATCGGAATCCCTTGACCATTGCTGAACAACATCTCGTGAGGCAAATAGATGGGAAAGCTCCAAAGCCCCCTAGTCAGAACGAGAAAAGCGCCAAAGCCACCACCGTCGTCAGCGGGTTTCCAAACCGAAAGGACGCTTTGTAAACAGAGTGCAACAGCAAACCAGGTACAAAATGGGAGCCGCGTGATGATACGAAACAAGGAGAGACTCGAGTTAGGCTTTCAGCTAGTTTCTCGATTCGAGGCATCGGTCGGAGAAATGTATGGGGTGTCGTCCATGAACCAACGTGTTCGCCCAATAAAGCAGTTAGAGACATTGCCCCCCCGAATGGGCTGCTTTGACAAGCAAAATAGAACATTTTTTAATGCGAAATATTCGCGACGGTTGTATGTATATACTTCGATCTAATTGAGGTCCAATAGCTATAAAAAGGAGGGGTTCTTAGCACCCGCCTATCGGCGCCTCGCTCGGGACGACCAGCGGAAAAACCTT
>JAUWIQ010000492.1 GCA_030605285.1 Planctomycetota bacterium | reverse complement strand
GGTCCGCAGCTTGGCCGAGCAGCTCCCCTCCCTGAGGCAGCTGTTGATTGTGCCCTCCAGCGGTCGCCCGCTCGAGCTTCCCGAATTGCCCTCAGCGCAGCTCTGGGACGAAGTCGGTACGGCCGACGCCCCCTTAACTTTTGCCCAACTGCCTTTCGACCACCCGCTCTACATCCTCTACTCTTCGGGCACGACCGGCAAACCGAAATGTATCGTGCATGGCGCGGGGGGGACCTTGCTACAGCATCTCAAGGAGCAGGTACTGCATACCGATTTACGGGCGGGCGAGCGACTGTTTTACTTCACCACCTGTGGCTGGATGATGTGGAACTGGCTGGTGAGCGGCCTGGCGACGGGGGCCACGATCGTACTCTACGACGGGGCCCCGATGACGCCCGCGGCGGATCGTTTGCTGAAGCTGGCCGATGCATTGGATCTGCACGTCTTTGGGACGAGTGCCAGTTATCTGGCGGCACTGGAAAAAACGGGTTGTGAGATTTCCGGCACCTATCGGCTCGAGTCGCTCCGCACGATCCTCTCGACCGGCTCGCCGCTGGTGGAGGAGAGTTTTGATTATGTCTACCGGGAAATCAAAGCGGACGTCTGCCTCTCGTCGATCTCGGGCGGCACCGATATCATCTCCTGCTTCGCGCTCGGCAACCCGAACCTGCCGGTCCGCCGGGGAGAACTCCAGTGTCGGGGTCTGGGGATGGCGGTCGCTATTTTCGACGCTGCGGGCAACCCGCTCGTGGCAGAAAAGGGGGAGCTCGTCTGCACCCGTTCGTTCCCTTCGATGCCACTCGGATTCTGGCAGGATGCGGGCGATGCCAAATACCGGGCCGCTTATTTCGACCGGTTTGAAAACGTCTGGTGTCACGGGGACTTTGCCCTACTCACGGAGAGCGGCGGCGTGGTGATCTACGGCCGCAGCGACGCGGTACTCAACCCGGGCGGGGTACGGATCGGCACCGCGGAAATTTATGCGCAGGCGAACCTGCTCGAGGAGGTTTTGGAGTCCGTGGCAATCGGGCAGCAGTGGCAGGGCGACGTTCGGATCGTACTCTTTGTCCGACTCCGCGAAGGCGTCCGGCTCGACGAACCGCTGCGAAAGCGGATTTGCCAGCAGATCCGCGCAGGTGCCAGTCCACGGCACGTGCCGGCAAAAATTCTCGCCGTGCCCGATATCCCGCGGACCCGGAGCGGCAAGATTGTGGAACTGGCGGGCCGGGAGACGGTCCACGGCCAGGAGGTGGCAAACATGCAGGCCCTGGCCAACCCCGACGCGCTCGAGGCCTTCAAGGACCGGGACGAGCTGGTGCGTTGAACCGCACGGCGGTTTTACTTGCCAATGCCCTCCTGGGGAGGCGATAATGCCCGCGTCAGTCGTTAAGACGAAATCGTATTCGCCGACCTTCAGGAGTCGCCCGAGGGATGTTCTTTTTTTTCCCTTACCATACCGACGCGCCCCTCTACCACTATCCGATCGGCACGGTGTTGCTGATTGGGGTCAATATTCTGACGTTCGTCGCGACATGGAATCAGGGTCCCGAGACGCATGCCGCGCTGATTCTCACCTTTGACGCGATTCACCCGACCCAATGGCTAACCTCCAGTTTCATGCATGCCGATATCGTCCATCTGCTCGGCAACATGCTGTTTTTATGGCCGTTCGGCCTGATCGCCGAAGGCAAGCTCGGCTGGTATCGCTTTTTACCTCTCTATCTCGGGATCGCAATCGTCTGCGATGCGATCGTGCAGCTTGGGATGCTCGGTTCGAGCGGCGGTGCCCTGGGGGCCTCGACCGCCATCTTTGGCTTGATTGCGATTGGCCTGGTCTGGGCACCCCGCAACGAGCTCTCCTGCATTTTCATCTACTTCGTGCGCGTGAAGCATTTCGAAGTCACCGTCACGGCCATGGCCGGATGGTATCTGCTGCTCAACCTTTTCTTTTTTCTACTCCAGCTATGGCTGGCGGGAGACTTCGCGCTCTCGAGTGAAGCGCTCCATCTGCTGGGATTTGTGGTCGGGGCACCGTTGGGGGTGGCACTGTTGAAACTGGGCTGGGTCGACTGCGAGGGCTGGGATTTATTCTCCGTCTGGAAAGGGACCGCCGGTCGGATCAAGACCTCAGACGAACTGCAGCAAGAGATCGAGGAAACGTTTGCCCGAACTGAGGCAATCCGTGAGCAGACGGCGCAAACGGAAAAGGAGACGGCACTCGAGCTGCTCCGCGAGCACCTTCAGGAAGGTCGCGGACGTGTCGCCTATGCGGCGTACGAAAAATCTCGGGACCATCACGGCAATCGGCTGGAGGTGCCCGAGAAAGAGTTGCTGCAACTGATCGATCTGATGAACGCCGAGAAACTGTGGAGCGAACTGGTACCGCTGTTGCTGCAGGCCCTGGAAAAGCTTCCCCAGCACACCATCCCCCTGCGGCTGCATTTGGCCAAGATCCTGGTGCAGGTAGAAAAACGCCCCCGACAGGCGATCCGGGTGCTATCCAAATT
>JAUWIQ010000394.1 GCA_030605285.1 Planctomycetota bacterium | reverse complement strand
CCCGGCATTCGTGACCAGATAATCATGTTTGGTGATCCCGCGACAGCCTTCTACGATCGGAGTTTCCATGAAGGCGTCGCTTCCGTTCCCCGCTGTTCCCACGTCTCCCCTGCTAGCGATCAAGGGAATGCTGTCGAGTTTTGCATCGGCGATGGCGGTGACGAGGTTTGTCGCGCCCGGACCACTCGTCGCCATACAGATACCTGGCCGACCTGTCGAGCGGGCATAACCCTGGGCGGCGAAACCGCCTCCTTGTTCATGGCGAGGCAGAATCGTTCGCACGGAATCGCGATAGCGTGTGAGCGCCTGATGCAAGGGCATGCTCGCGCCACCCGGGTAGGCAAAGACGATCTCCACACCATGCCGCAGCAGGGATTGGACCAGAATATCAGCACCGAGGATCGGAAGGCTCTCGGTCTTTTGTACCCTTGTAGTTTTCACCGCCAACTCCGGAATCCGCAGCGATTAAAAGACATTATCCGCAAAACGCACTCGATGCCCTGCGCGCGTCGGGCAGTGTTTACAGAGGGAAGGTCACCTGAACCTAGGATACGCCCTCAGGCACTCGGGATCAAGTTTCCCGGGCCTCGGCGCGATCACCGCAGAGCCCCCCAGAAAGAATTATCTCTCCGCGAGCAGCGGTCGTAGAAACTGGCCCGTATGATTTGCCGGCAGACGGGCAATTTCTTCCGGCGTGCCGGTTGCCACGATTTTCCCACCCGCCGCTCCCCCTTCGGGGCCGAGGTCGATGATCCAGTCGGCCGTTTTGATCACTTCGAGATTGTGCTCGACCACGAGTACGGTGTTGCCCTGCTCGACGAGAAGGTCGAGTACTCCCAATAATCGTCGCACATCGTCGAAATGCAGGCCGGTCGTCGGTTCATCCAGGATGTAAAAATTTTCGCCAGATTCTGTACGCGCCAATTCCGTAGCCAGTTTAATCCGCTGGGCTTCGCCTCCCGAGAGGGTGGTCGAGGATTGCCCGAGCGTCAGGTACCCGAGTCCGACCTGTTTGAGATACTGGAGCGTCCGTTGAAGGGGATGGAAATTTTCAAAGAAGTCAGCGGCAGCTTCAATCTGCAGGTTCAAGACATCCGCAATGGAGAGATTCCGATAGCGTATTTCCAACGTTTGGCGGTTGAATCGACTGCCCTGACAGTCACTACAAGTGATATGCAAGTCAGGTAAAAAATTCATGTCGATTTTGCGTTCGCCCTGCCCCTGGCATGTTTCGCAGCGTCCTCCCTTGACGTTGAAACTAAAGCGCCCGGCCCCGAATCCCCTCTGCTTCGCATTTTTTGTTCCAGCAAACACTTTCCGAATTTCGTCGAAGATCCCGACATAAGTTGCTGGATTGCTGCGCGAAGTGCGACCGATGGGTGACTGATCGATCACGATCAGCTTTTTAATTTGTCGGATCCCGCGGAGCCCCTTGTGGGGGCCCGGTTTGGGGCCACCCCCCCCAAGCCGCCGAGTGACTGCCCGCGCAAACGTCTCGTTGACCAGAGAACTCTTTCCCGAGCCGCTCACTCCGGTAACGCATATCAATGTGCCGAGAGGAAAGCGGACATCGATGTCTTGTAGGTTATGGGTTGCAGCCCCCAAGAGTTCCAAGCAGCGACTTTTTCTGACTTGGCGACGTACTGCGGGGATGGGAATGGCCAGGTTCCGTGCCAAATACCGGCCGGTGAGAGAATCGCGGTTCTGGCATACGTCCGCGGGCGGCCCGCTGGCGACAATGGTTCCCCCATTTTCTCCGGCTGCAGGTCCCATATCGACGAGGTAATCGCTTGCCCACATCATCGCCTCATCATGTTCGACCACCAGGACGGAATTTCCCTGCTGTTGCAATTCGCGAAGCGCATCGATGAGGCACTGGTTGTCACGAGGGTGCAGGCCAATCGAGGGTTCATCCAGGATATAGCAAACTCCAACGAGTCCCGAACCGATACTTGTGGCGAGGCGCACGCGTTGCAATTCGCCTCCACTGAGTGAATTTGCTGAGCGATCAAGTGAGAGATAGGCGACCCCGACTTTTTCCAGGAAACGTAGTCGATTCACAATCGCCGAGACAATCGGTGTAGCGATGGCCTCCAGTTGGGAATCAAAGCCGAGGGTTTCCAAGAATTGGATCGCCTCGCTGACTGTCATTGCTCCGATTTCATGGATCGCCTTGCCACCCACGCGCACAGCGAGCGCTTCCGGGCGCAAGCGATATCCGTTGCAATCGGAACAGGGGATTTCATCGCGAAAGGCGGCAAGACGATGTTGGCGCCGTTCACTCTCGGTTGTCGCCAGTTCCTTTTCCAGCATATTCAAAATGCCGATAAATTGCTCACCGTCCCCGCGCAGAAAGAGTTTGCGTGTTGCGGGTTTCATTGAAGCGACAGGCATCTGCCAGTCAAACCGATGTGCGCTAAAAAAGGGCTGCAATTCGGACTGTATTTTTTTTAGCGAGGAACCAGTCAAACCTTTCCAGGCCAAGACCGCCCCGTCCGCTAAGGACTGTTCGGAATCCGGAATGAGAAGTTCCGGGTCAAATTCGCTGCGAACACCCAACCCACTGCAACCAGAGCATGCGCCATAGGGGCTGTTGAAACTGAAAGTTCGAGCCTCAAGTTCTTCGTAACTGATACGGCAGCGCGGACATGCGTACCGCGCGCTGAACAACTGGTCCTGCCAGATCGTGGTTTCTTCGCCCCTGCTGGAACTCGACTTTGCACGACCGCGCGCCCTCTTTTTGCCTTCCTCAGCTGCCGTGGAGAGATGGCAGATAATCACGGTGCTGTCGCCGTATTGCAGCGCCAAATCGATCGATTCGACGATTCGCGGTTCAATCCCCGGTCGAATCACCACGCGATCGATCACCGCCTCGATATGATGCACCTTGCGAGGCGCTAATTCCGGGAACTGCTCGAGATCATGGATTTCGCCATCGACACGGGCGCGGACGAAACCTGCCTTGCGGATGCTTTGGGCCACGTCCTGATGTTTGCCCTTACGCCCTCGTACCAAGGGGGCCAGAATCATTGCTTTGGTCCCCGCGGGCAATTCATACACGGATTCGAGAATTTGCTCGGGTGTCTGCTGCTTG
>JAUWIQ010000278.1 GCA_030605285.1 Planctomycetota bacterium | reverse complement strand
GGATACCATGCGGGCAGCGCGACTTTAGCACGGTGCTGGTTTATTGTCAACTTTGCCAGGCACTTAGTGTAACGGCAATTGAGTGCTGCTAAGCTGCTAAAGGGAGACGCTGGATTAGGCCGCGCGAGCAATTTCATTCATCCTTCCCTTGGGGTACAATTAGCATAGGGACGCTCTGCCATTTTGTCGATCAGGCGACTCAAGCAGGACATCACAACAGATAGCCGATATTTCTATGTATGAAATAGATCTCCGATGCATCTTAACACGCTCTATCTTCCTGAACTACGCGAAATGGTCTCCCAGAGCGATGATGCCGGATTGCGTGAATTCTGCGTAGCCGTTCACCCAGCGGCCGCTGCCGATTTCACCACCCTTCTTGATCTGAGCGAGGCTTGGACTGTTTTATCTCACGCCGATATTTCCACGCGTGCCGACATCTTCAGCTTTTACGACCTTCCAAAACAGGTCGAATTCATCGAAAACCTTGACCGCCGCGAAATGGCCTCGCTGATCGCAGAATTACCTGCAGATGATCGAGTCGACATTTTCAACGAAGTCAATCCAGTCGTCGTGACTGAGCTACTCCCGATGATTCCGGAAAATATCCGTCGAGATATTTTTCACCTCCAACGCTATGCCGAGGATACCGCCGGCTCACTGATGACAACCGACTTCGCCCGCATCGCCGAAGACACGACGGTGAAATACGCTCTGGAAGATATTGGCAGGCAGGCAGCCCACCTGGAAACGGTTTACTACCTTTATGTTGTGGATCAACACGATCACCTTCGGGGCGTCCTCTCTGCTCGCGACCTGGTCTCCGAAATAGGTCGGCCTAACACTAAAATCAGCACCCTGATGGAGACCCATGTCGTCTCCGTTGACTCAGGCGATGATGCGGAGGATGTTTCCGATCAGGTGGCAAAATATGATCTGGCGGCCATCCCGGTAGTGGACGATCAGCATCGCATGCTGGGAATCATCACGCATGACGATGTCATCGATGTCATGCGGGAGCAAGCCCTTGAGGACACCCAGAGAATCGGCGGCCTGGCCCCACTGGAGAAATCCTACTTGCGGGCCTCCATTCCCCGCCTGACCTGGAATCGCGGCATCTGGTTGATTCTACTATTTCTCGGTGCACTGCTGACCGCTGTCACCTTGGACCATTATCGCGATGGACCACTCTTGTCCGCATCGACTGCCTGGCTGGTCCTTTTTATTCCGCTGGTCATTTCCAGTGGGGGAAATACTGGGAGCCAATCGGCAACTCTCATTATTTCTGCACTCAGTGCAGGCCATGTCACCCCCCGAGACTGGTTGAGAATTATCGCCCGAGAGTTACTTCAGGGTTTACTTCTAGGTATTCTCCTGGGGGCCATTGGATATGCTGCGGCTCTCTGGATGGGGCCGGAAGACTGGATCCATGCGCTCACGGTACCTATCACCGTGATGCTCGTGGTGTTATGTGGCACGCTGCTCGGTGCCATGCTACCCCTGATCTTTGAGCGCATCGGTTGGGATCCCGCGCTGATGAGTACTCCGTTTATCGCGGGCATCATTGACGTCGTGGGAATCGTGATCTATATGACCGTCGCGACGCTCCTGATCACCGGTGGAGAATGACCTCCCTGAACGGAGTCGGTCCTAGCGGCCAGAAACTGCCACGGTTGTGCTCCGCTCCCTCCACCGTCTGTCACCACGATGGACCTTGGTTATAATCAGGACCTTACTCACACCGTTTAGGCCATTGCATCATGAGCGAACTTGGCGTCAACATCGACCACGTTGCAACCCTCCGGGAGGCTCGTAAAACCGACGAGCCCGATCCGGTCTGGGCCGCAGCCCTTGCCGAACTGGGCGGGGCGGATGGTATTACCATCCACCTTCGTGAAGATCGTCGCCATATTCAGGACCGCGACCTGAGAATCCTCCGTGAAACGGTCTCCGTCAAACTCAACCTCGAAATGGCCTGCGACGAGAAGATCGTCACTTTGGCATGTGAAACCAAGCCGCAGCAGGCAACCCTGGTACCAGAGCGCCGGGAGGAAATTACCACGGAAGGAGGGCTCGATGTCCTCGGCAATCGAGCGGCAATCGCCACAGTAATCAAGCGGCTGCAGGATGAAGGAATCACCGTCAGTCTGTTTATCGACCCCAACCCAGATCAAATTGAGGCGGCTGCAGAACTGGAAGTCCAAGCCGTGGAGCTACACACCGGGCAATATGCAAACGCGGGGGAGAAATCCGGAGATCAGCAGCTGCATCAACTCAGCCGAGCCGCCGAGCTCGTCCGCAATGCGGGCATTACACTCCACGCCGGACACGGCCTCACCTACCGCAATGTCCAGCCCGTGGCCGCATTGGCCGGAATGTGCGAATTGAACATCGGCCACAGCATCGTTGCCCGGGCAGTTTTTATCGGCTTTGCCGCCGCAGTACGCGAGATGAAACAACTCATTACCACGGCGACCAATTCCTAACAGCTCGCGCGGAAACGAGAACTCCGCGATCTCTCGTGGCTATCCCCGCCGTTGGGATTCCTTTAAACTGCTCATCGCATAATGCCCGCAAGACAATCACACTATCCGTTATTTCAGATCGCAATATGACGACACGGAGCGAGGACTTTGCTGGCCTCTCAGTGGCAATCACGACCCCATTTCGCAATGGTGACGTCGATTACCAGCGTCTTGGTGAACAGGTCGAATTTCAGGTCGCGGCAGGCACAACCTGCATTGTTCCAACCGGGACCACCGGAGAATCGCCCACCCGTTCGCACGAGGAACATGAACAGGTCATTTCGGCTGTCGTCGACGCGGCAGCCGGGCGCGCCAAAGTGATGGCAGGCACGGGCTCGAACAGTACCGCCGAGGCGATTCGTTTAACCTGCTGGGCCGCGGAGGCAGGTGCCGACGCGGCTCTCGTCGTTGTCCCTTATTACAATAAGCCGACACAACAAGGCTTGTACGAACACTTCAAGGCGATTGCTGCGGAGGTTGAAATTCCCCTTTGTGTCTACAACATCCCTGGGCGTACTTCAATAAATTTGGAACCACAGACCCTCGAGCGGCTTGCCGAGTTGCCCGAGATTACGATGGTCAAAGAGGCGACGGGGCAAATGGATCAAGCTTCCCATCTTCTTGCATCCACCGACCTCACCCTCCTTTCAGGAGATGACAGCCTCACGCTGCCTTTGATGGCAATGGGAGCCCGGGGTGTGATCTCCGTCGTGGGCAATATCGTTCCCCGGGACATGATCGCTCTGATCGAGGAGTTCGAGGCGGGAAATCTGGAAGCGGCTCGTGGTTGGCATCACAAGCTTTTCCCACTCTGTCGCGACCTATTGGGGCTCTCCACTAACCCGATCCCTATTAAGGCCGCGATGAAACTTCTCGATCGAGATACCGGGCAACTGCGGATGCCGCTGACGGAGTTAGACGAGAGCGAACTCGCCAACCTACGCGGCACGCTCACCCGATACGGCCTGCTTTAGGAATCCTCGCAACCGAGCGACACAAATTGCCATGCTCGACGTGGTGGCCTTGCTGGAATATCCAAGCTTAAACGGTGGCGAACGATCTCTACTGAGTCTGGCAGACCTAATCGCGCGTGGTGGTGTCACCCTCTCGGCACTTGCGCCCCCTGAGGGTCCGCTAGCCGACGCGCTAGTGGAAAAAGACATCCACCACATACCGTTTTCCTTTCAGGACGATTATGGAACCCGCCTGCCACTGGAAATCGTCCGCAATCAACTTGAAACCGTGCTCCGCCAACATGCTCCGGATGTCCTGCACGCGAACAGCCTTTCCACATCGCGCATTGCAGGACCCGTAGCCGAATCGCTAGGGCTAAAAAGCATTGGGCACCTGCGAGACATGTTTCGCCTCAGCGGCACGGCCATCGAGGACCTCAATCGTCACACGCGACTTCTCGCGGTTTCCCGTGCGACGCTCGAATATCATCGCGCGTTCGGCCTCTCTCCAGC
>JAUWIQ010000356.1 GCA_030605285.1 Planctomycetota bacterium | reverse complement strand
TCAAGGATTTGTGGTTTCGCTCAGTGGTGGGGCCGATTCTTCCAGTGTCGCAACCCTAGTTTCGCTGGCGGTGCGGTTTGGGATGGCGGAACTGGGAAGCGCACCCTTTTTGAACAAGCTATCGTACATCGCCAATTTAAACGCCCGCGAGGATCAAAAACAGTTCGTCGGCCGCCTGCTCAGCTGCGTTTACCAGTCCACACGGAACAGCGGTGAGACCACCCGCTCGGCGGCGCAAACGTTGAGTCGTGCCCTCGGCGCGGAATATCTGGAGTTTGATGTCGATTCCTTGGTGCAGGATTATACCGAGATCGTCGCTGCGGCCATCGGCCGCCAACTCAACTGGGAGCAGGATGACATCGCGCTACAAAATATCCAGGCCCGCGTTCGGGCACCGGGGATCTGGATGTTGGCGAATCTCCGCGGCGCGCTGTTGCTCAGTACAAGCAATCGCAGCGAGGCGGCGGTTGGCTACGCCACGATGGAGGGCGACACCAGTGGGGGCCTCGCGCCGATTGCAGGAATCGACAAGGCGTTTCTCCGCCGCTGGCTGGTCTGGATGGAAGAGGTGGGTCCCGCAGGTCTGGGGCCGTTACCCGCCCTTGCGGAGGTCAATCGGCAGCAGCCAACTGCCGAACTGCGGCCACCCTCCTCGGGTCAGACGGACGAGGCGGATTTGATGCCGTACGACCTGCTGGATGCAATCGAGCGGGCAGCGATTCGCGACAAACACATGCCGTTGGACGTCTATCGCCTGATGCAGGTCCAGTTTCCCCAATACGAATGCGGACAACTGGCCCACTGGGTCGAGCGCTTCTTCCTGCTCTGGACCCGCAATCAGTGGAAACGGGAGCGGTACGCTCCCTCCTTCCACTTAGACGACGAGAACCTGGACCCCAAGACGTGGTGCCGGTTTCCGATCCTCTCGGGTGGCTTCGAACGGGAACTTGCAGAGCTTCGCGAGTGGGTGGAGACGCATTAAACGGGTCGAGTTCAAAGACCTCTCAAAAGTCATGCCTGGAGTGGCCATCCCGCACTGCCTGCGCAGAATCCAGAACCGCAGAATCCAGAACTCAAATGGCAAGAGCTGCAGGTCCACCAGCACTTGCAGCCGACAGGTCGTGGCTAAGCACGGGTTCACTTATCCCGTTTTCGCCGCTTGGACGTCTCGGTAGAAGGAAGTCGTTTGAGCCGCACGTCTTTGAACTCGACCTGCATGTCCTTGTCATGGATCTGCAGCGCGATCGCGCCGTGGCTGAGTCTCCCCTGACGTGCGTTGTCGGTAAACTCGGAAGCGAGTTTGCCGTTGATGAAAAATTGAAAATGATTTCCGCGGGCGACGATGAGGACATCGTTCCACTCGTGCGGACGGAGGTCTGCCAGCGTGAGTGCATCCGCGAGTTCGGTCGCCTCGGACTTGCCGCCGGGACCAATCACCAGGCGTGTGCCCCGGGGACAGGGGTACTCCATACGTTTGCTAAAATGAAAATCCCACGCGCCGAGGATCTCACGACCGCTGCCGACATGACCGAGATCCGCATGATAGCCTTTGAGCGGACGCTTACCGGAAGGGTCGGGTTGACTGCGGACCTCAACGCCCGTGTTGCCCCGTCCTGGCAGACGGTAGCGAAGCGCAAGCTTAAAGTCTCGCAGCTGATCATCCTTCCAGACGAGATACGACAATCGCTGGGCACTGCCGAGGCCCACAATGGCCCCATCCTGCACCGTCCAGTCGCCGGTACTCTCCTGCGGCACCGCGTGCCAGCCGTCGAGCGTCCGGCCATCGAAGATCGCGGAAAAGTTGTCCCGCTCGACGGATGGATCGCGTCTCGACGGGGGCTGACCGCAGGCGGTCCGCGCGAAAGCACCCGCAAGGCTAAGAACGAAGCATGTGGCGATCAGCCCTTGGTAGAACGGCATAGCCGGAACCTCATAAAAACGTGTGGGCACGCAAGCAAGTATTGAATCGATCCGTTTGTCTAGAGAATCTCAACGGCAAGGATGGTCACATCGTCCTTCGGCCCGTTGGGACTGCACCAGCGTTCGATTTTTTCCAACAACCGATCAAGTACGTTATCGAGCGTGCCTGTTCGATTGCTGTTGATCGTGTCGAGTAATTGTTGATTGCCAAACTGTTTCAAGTCCGCATCCATGGCTTCCGGGATGCCATCGGTGTAGATACAAAGCCGATCTCCTTTTTTGAGTTGGATCCTTTTCTCTTCGAACTCCACATCGTCCATCCAGCCAATCGCCATATCGGCTAATTCGACCATCGTGGGGGCCTGTTCGGCATTCCAACGAATCACGGGCGGGTGCCCCGCAGCAATGTAGCAAAATTCCTTCGTTTCGATATTGATCACGCCGTAAATCAGCGTGAAATATCGACCGCCCGACTGATCCATGGGAAATCGCTTGTTCAATTCATAGGCCACTTCACGGGGTGGAACAATGCGGATGGAATCCGTATTGTCTTTCTGCTGAACTAACAATGAGGACATGGATAACTGAGGGGTCAGCACACGACTGACTGCCACGGACAACAACGAGGCCGCGACACCGTGGCCACTGACATCGGCCACATAAAGGCCCACGTGTTTCTCGTCTAGTTGAAACACATTGAGAATGTCACCAGCCAGTTCATCGCAGGGCCGATAGTGCCATGCAAAGTGAGCCGTATGGATCTCGGGCATCTGTTGTGGCAAAAGCGATTGTTGCACGAGTGCCGCGGATTCGAGATCATTTTTCATGCGGGAGTGGGTTGTCCTTAGTTCCTTTGTCGATTCATCGAGTTTGCCCATCACGATGTTGTAGCGATCCGCAATCTGGCCTACTTCCGTAAAAGGTTCGACCGGTACGCGGATGCTCATGTCTCCCGACTTGGCCTGACGATCCATCGCCTGAAAGAGACTAAGAATTTCGGTTGTGGCACCATGCTCGGAGATGTTGAGCCCCACATGCTCAACTTCCGCACTAACCCGGAAAGGATAAATGCGATTGAACAGCCGCAAGAGGATCGAGACCAGACCGAACGCCCAGGCAAAGCAGCAGGCGGCACCCAAAAACTGCACACCGATTTGCTCGCCACGCGTCAGACCGGTACCGAGGACCTGAAGATCGGCAAAAAAACCGACTGCTAGGGTTCCCCAGATGCCGGCCCCTGCGTGTACGGGAAATGCGCCTACCACATCGTCAATCCGAAGTCGAACCAGCAGCCACTCGAGGCCAAGCATCACCAGGGCCCCCACCGCACCGACAATCACCGCGGAAGTTGAACTGATCGCGTGGCAACCGGCGGTCACCGCGACGAGCCCGGCAAGGGAGCCATTCATGATCTTCTCGACTTCGGGGCGGTCTTGAAAAATCCAACTCGCGATCAGGGCCGCAACAAGGCCTGACACGGCCGCCAGCATCGTATTGGCCAGAATCCCCGGGAC
>JAUWIQ010000290.1 GCA_030605285.1 Planctomycetota bacterium | reverse complement strand
CTGTACATGTGCTCGTGATCCGGCCCATTCCGATCGTAGAGACGGCCACTCTTGGGGTCCATGTTCCCGATGAGGTATTGAAGTCCAGCCTGGACCACATATTTGTATTTATTGCCTTTGCCTTCCTGGTGCGTGTAGCCGGCACCTAAAAACGGTAGCAGAGCCAACCCGGTAGCTCCCATCTTGGTCGTCTTTCCACCCGGATTGGCAAAGCCGCTGCACTTGTCGCCCGGCGTGTGATTCCAACTCCAACTGCCATCCCGGTTCTGGTGATCGGCCAGCCATTTGAGCGCCGCTTCCACGGCCGACTCGGAGCCGCCATTGCCTCCCCCTTTGCGAACTCCCGCCGCGCGCCCCCCGGTAGTGCGACTACCAAGCCCACTTGCGGAAACACCTCCAAGGTCGGAGAGCAAATCACCCGAAACGGCTGCTTGCGTGGCAAAATCCGAAAACTCGATCTTTGCCGCCGCCAAGGTGACATCATCCTGCTCATTGGCAATGGTCAGTTCGGGAGCCTCGATCTTCGTATCGACCGGTGAGGTGATTTCTTCTACGACTTCCTCATTTAACGTATCCTCGGTCACTTCAAGTTCTTCATTGAGTTTATCCTCTTCCTCCTCCAGTTCTTCTTCTTCCGACACATCGGGTTCGCCAATGACTAGCTCTTGAAGGGCATCAGTTGCTACGCCACCGAGAGAAATCAACGCTAAGACAATCAGCAGGATCATGTGGACCAGCATGCTGATGAGCCAGCTGGGACTCTGCTTCATCCAGATAGAAAAGCCGCTGTCCTCTCCCTCGTATTCTTCCTCTTCATCCCCCTCGTCTTCGGCTGACTGCCGTGCGTGGGATTTCATCGACTGCTGCTTGGCAGCATCGCCGGCCGGTGTCGCCGCGCCTTGGCGGTCCCTGGACGATTTTTTTTTCGGTGCTTTTGCCATGATGAAACTACCTTCCTCTGCCCGACTGGCTAACTGGCAGCCTATCCGGCAGTCGTATCAACCGCCCACCGCCAGCCCGTGTAACCGACCTGTAGCCCACCTTGCCGACGCCTCCAGGGGTGACCGGCCAGCGGAAACTTCCTTGGGGCCGAGACGGTCCCAAACCCGATGTGCCGACGCAGTGGCTTCTCTTTCTGCCCTTTAGTCTAAAGAAAAATGGGGTCGATGACAAATCTTCTCCGCCGGCAGTGCGTGGATAAAATCCCTCGTAAACAACTGATTTCAGTATTTTACCGCTAAAAACGACTCCCGGCTCTGGTCCCGCAGGACCCCGAGGCGATAGAATGTGCCGAGAACCGCGGATTAAAGACCCACCTCAAAAATTTGCCCGGCGTTTTCATGCCCGGGGGATAATCAGAAACAAATGGCCAAGAAAAAGCAGGAAACCCTGTTTCTCGTCTGTGAAGAGACGGGCGACTACAACTACACAATCCGCCGAAAACCGGGCGGCGAGAAACTCAAGCTGAAAAAATACAGCCCTCGCCTGCGGCGACACACGCTGCATGCGGAAAAAAAGAAATAGGATAAGGGTCGCGGACAGAAATAAGTGCAGGATGCAATGCAACGAAAATGGCGCATCGCCGCACATGATACGGGGCATGCCGATTCTCTCCGGCGGGCAGCTCAGCTGCCGACGATTGTTGCCAGCCTCCTGATTGGACGCGGTATCGACAACCCCGCTGCCGCGGAGGCGTTTCTGAACCCCAAGCTGACAGATCTCCGCGACCCCTCCGAACTGCCCGATATCGATCGGGCGGTACCCCTAATTGCCGAGACAATCGCCACAGACAAGCGAATTGTGATTCATGGGGATTACGATGCGGACGGCATCACAGGCACAGCGATCCTGTTCCGCTGCATCAAGCTACTGGGGGGCAACGTGGGCTACTACATTCCCAATCGACTCCAGGACGGCTATGGGCTGAAGGACGCAGCGATCGAACGCTTTGCGGCCGAGGGAACATCGCTCGTCATTACGGTGGATTGTGGTATCGCCAGTGTGGCCGAAGCAAAAACCATAAAACAGCTCGGCATGCAACTGATTGTTACCGATCATCACCAATTGGGAGATGCGATACCACAGGCTGCCGCCATCATCCATCCGGGACTGCCCGGTCACCCTTATCCGTTTGCGGGACTCTCCGGCGCGGGAGTGGCCTTTAAACTCGCCTGGGCTCTCTGTCAAAACAAGAGTGGCGGCAAACGCGTCACGCCGCAGTTAAAAAATTTCTTACTGCAGGCGGTGGGACTTGCCGCGATCGGCACCGTTGCGGATATGGTCCCGTTGCTCGATGAAAACCGCGCCCTCGTGTACCACGGGCTCGGTAGTCTGCTGCAGCGACCCGTACCGGGTCTTACAGAAATGATGAAAATCACCAAGCTAGATCAGAAAAAATACCTCAGTAGTGAAGATATTGGTTTTACGATTGCGCCGCGACTGAACGCTGCGGGACGCCTCGGACAGGCCACACTGGCTGTGGAACTGCTCACCAGTGACGATGTCAGCCGCTCCTCTTCCCTGGCCGACTACCTGCATCAATTAAACAAAAGCCGTGAGAGCCTCGAACGGAGTGTTTTTCTTGGTGCGAACAAACAAGCCCTCGAGGCGATCGACTCGGGCTCTGAGGGCGCACTGGTGTTGGGCGCACGCGGCTGGCATGCCGGTGTGATTGGGATCGTGGCAGGGCGCCTTGTCGAAAAATTTCACCGGCCGGTCCTGTTGGTAGCTCTTGATGAGATGGACATCAAACCGGGTCTCGGTAGTGCCCGCAGCGTTTCAGGATTCAATATTGCCGAGGGCCTGGCCGTCTGCAGGGAAAACCTAATCAGTCACGGAGGCCATGCAGCGGCTGCGGGATTTCAAATCGATCCACAAAATCTCGACAGCTTCCGTAGCGAATTCTGTGAGTACGCCTGCGAGCATATCCAGAAAGAGGACCGTCACGCGGAGCTTGCGATCGATGCCGAAGTTCCCTTCAGTGGACTTACCCTGCAGGCAGTTCAACAGATCGAGCGGCTGCAACCGTTCGGGCAGGGAAATCAGCGACCGCTGTTTTGTAGTTCACAAATCGAACTTGCCTCCGCTCCGAAAACGATTGGCGGAGGAGGCCGCCATCTGGCGATGGAACTCATTCAGCATGGCGTGCGACTGCGGGGGGTTGCCTTTGGTCGTGGCCACTGGGCCGCAGATCTCGCAAACGTTGAAGGATCGTTATCTTTGGCCTACCGTCCGGTGATCAATTCTTTCCGAGGCCGACAGAATGTGGAACTCCATGTTGAAGACTGGCAGGACCAGACAGGTGGGGCCATTTCCAACACGGCCGAATCGATGAGCCGTGTAGGCTAAATATCCCCACATGTCCCAAGCCGATACATTGGCGCGCCAGCGGCAGCAGATGGTTGCGGAGCAACTCAAAAAACGTGGTGTCACCGATCACAAAGTGCTCGCTGCCATGCTCTCAGTTCCGCGTGAATTGTTTGTGCGCCAAGGACTCCGCAATCGAGCCTATGCCGATGCGGCACTCCAAATTGACTGTGAGCAAACGATTAGTCAGCCGCTGATGGTCGCTCTGATGACGGGAGCACTCGCCCTGAGCGGGTGCGAGCGAGTATTGGAAATTGGCACCGGGAGCGGATATCAAACGGCCGTCCTGGCTCATCTTCTTGCGGACCGAGGAGAATTGTTGAGTATCGAACGGCACCCCGAATTATCTCACTGCGCAGAACAGCAGCTTACCAAGCTCGGGTACAAAGGGGTGCAGCTTCTTGTGGGAGACGGATCGCTCGGTTGGCCGGTGGCCGCACCCTACGATCGTATTCTGGTGACCGCTGCAGCCCCTCGTTGCCCCCCCAAGCTCCTAGATCAGCTTGCGATCAGCGGCAGGATTGTGATCCCGGT